>NZ_JBHXJG010000142.1:0-18769 GCF_042723425.1 Streptomyces sp. NPDC058375
GTACGGCGTACCGCCTCGTCCCAGCGGACTCAGACCGCGAAGCGGTGGTTCCCCGAGCCGACGGCGAAGACCGCGCAGCCGTCCTCCATCCGCAGGAAGCGGGCACCGGTGTGCGTGACGTCCTCGGCTCGGCCGGCCTGGACCCACACCTCGGCGGTGGTGTTGACGGGCAGCCCCACGGTCAGCCGGAAGCGGCCCTTCTCGGCCGACCAGTCGGTGGTGACCGGGCCGTGCAGGGAGGCGAAGCGGCCCCGGGCGTGCGTGATGCCGCCGCCGGGGCGGGGCCGCACGGTGACCTTGCGGAAGCCGGGGGCGGCGGGGGCGATGCCCGCGATGTGGGCGTACATCCACTCCCCCACCGATCCGTACGCGTAGTGGTTGAAGGAGTTCATGCCCGCGTCCTGGAAGCTTCCGTCCGGCTTGATGGAGTCCCAGCGCTCCCACATGGTCGTGGCCCCGCGGTCGATCTGGTAGCCCCAGCTCGGGAAGGTCCGCTGGAGCAGCAGGCGGTACGCCACGTCCGTGTGCCCGGTGTCGGTGAGGACGGGGAGCAGGCGCGGGGTGCCGAGGAATCCCGTGGACAGATGCCAGTCCTTCGCCTCGATGAGGGCGACGAGCCGGTCGGCGGCGGTGGCGCGTTCCGCCGTGCTCAGGAGGTCCATCGAGAGCGCGAGGACGTACGCGGTTTGGGTGTCGCCCTTCACCCGGCCGCCGGTGACGTACGCGGTACGGAAGGCCTCGCGGATCTCCGTCAGCAGGGCGGTGTACGGGGCCGGGTCCTTGCCCAGGACCCGGGCGGTACGGGCCACGAGGTCGGCGCTGTGGGCGTAGTAGGCGGTGGCGATGACGTCCTTGGGGGTGTCGTCGGCGACGTTGAGCCAGTCGCCGTAGCCGGTGGCGGGCCGCAGCCGTCCGGTGCTGTTCTCCTCCAGGTAGTCGAGCCACTTCAGCATCGAGGGCCAGGCCCGCTCCAGCACCTGGGTGTCGCCGTACGCCTGGTACAGGGCCCAGGGGACGGTGACGCCCGCGTCGCCCCAGCCGGCCGAGCCCGCGCCGAGGCCCTCGACGTGGGGGGCGACGTCGGTGAAGGCGCCATCGGAAGTCTGGTCGTCCTGGAGGTCGCTCAGCCACTTGGAGAGGAAGCGCGCGGACTCCATGGCGTACGCGGCGGTGGGTGCGAAGACGTTGATGTCGCCGGTCCAGCCGAGGCGTTCGTCGCGGGCGGGGGTGTCGGTGGGGATGGAGAGGAAGTTGCCGCGCAGGCCCCAGGTGATGTTGCTGTGGAGCTGGTTGAGCATCGGGACGTTCGTCTCGAACTCCATGGTGAGGGGTGCGTCGGTGTGGATCACCCGCCCGACGATGGCGTCGAGCGGCGGCTTGCCGGGGTAGCCGGTCACCTCGACGTAGCGGAAGCCGTGAAAGGTGAAGCGCGGCTCGTACGTCTCGCGGCCGCCGCCCTTGAGCGTGTAGTGATCGGTCGCGGCGGCGGTACGGAGGTTGGTGGTGTAGACGGTGCCGTCGGGGTTCAGGACCTCGGCGTGGCGCAGCCGCACGGTGGTGCCGGCGCGGCCGGTGACGCGCAGGCGGGCGGTGCCGACCATGTTCTGGCCGAGGTCGAAGACGAAGACGCCGGGGCGGGGTTCGGTGATCTCCTTGGCCTTCAGCTCCTGGATGACGCGGCAGGGTCCATCGGGCTCGGCGACCAGTTCGGCGGTGACCTCCTCCTCGGCGGACACGGCCTTCGCCCAGTCCGCGTCGTCGAAGCCGGTGCGCAGCCAGCCGTCGGTCTCCAGGCGGGCGTCGTAGGTCTCGCCGGTGAGGAGGTCGGCCAGGGTGATGGGACCGGTGGCGGCCCGCCAGTCGGTGCCGGACAGCACCCGCTCGGTGGTTCCGTCCCGGTAGGTCACCTCCAACTGGCCCAGGAAGACGGGGTGTTCGCCGTACTGATGCGGGCCGAACATGCCGACGTTGCCCGCGTACCACCCCGTCGCCAGCTCCACGCCGAGGGTGTTGGTTCCGGAGGTGAGCAACTCGGTGACGTCGTGCGTCTGGTACTGGATCCGCTGGGCGTAGTCCGTCCAGCCGGGCGCGAGGCGGTCCGTCCCGACCCGTTGCCCGTTGAGGTGGGCCTCGTACACGCCGAGGGCCGTGGAGTAGAGCCGGGCCCGCGCGACGGGCTTTCGGCGCAGCCGGAACTCGTGGCGCAGTTGGGCGACGGGGGCGTAGGCGGGGGTGACCTTGCCCCAGGGGCCCGATCCCCACGGTACGAGGACCTTGGCGGCGGGCCAGTCGGCGTCGTCGTAGTCCAACGCCTGCCAGTCGCCTGCGGGTTCGGCGTCGGCGGCCTTCCAGTCGCCGCCGGTGGTGATGGTGCGCACGCCGTCGGCGGTGGTCAGCTCCAGGACGCCGAGCAGTCCGGCGGGGCCGGTGACCTCGTTGGTCGCGGTGATGGCGAGGACATGGCGGCCGGGGGCGAGCCGGTCGGTGACCTCGGTGACCGAGGGGCGGCTCCAGGCCCTGGCGACCTCGTCCGGTTCGGCCCGCGCCACCTCCGTACCGTCCAGGTGGGCGACGTACCCGTCGTCGGCGGTGAGCACCAGCCGGGCCCGGGCCACCCCCTCCGGTACGTCGAACGCGCCCCGGAACCACCGGGTCGCGGCCGGGGCGCTGCTCGCCGGGTCGCCCTCCGGGAACCAGATCCAGGAGGCCTCGTCCAGAGCGGGGGCGCCGACGAGGGAGGCGGGCGCCCCGATCCAGTCGGCGGACCATTCCGAGGCCTCGGTGAGGCCGGTCTCCCACCAGGCAGGGGCGGACCAGGCGGAGACCTGGCCCCGGTCGTCCCAGACCCGCACGGTCCAGTAGTAGCGGGTACGGGAGCGCAACTCCGGTCCGCCGTAGACGACTTGTGTCGAGTCGGCGGACTCGACCTTGCCGCTGTCCCACACGTCGGGCCGCTCCAGGGCGCGTTCGCTCAGCGCGACGCGGACCTGGTAGGCGCTCTGCGTGCGGCCCGGCGCGGTCGCGGTGAGCGGCCAGCCCAGGCGCGGGCGGGCGGCGCCGAGGCCGAGCGGGTTCTTCACGTACTCGGCGGTCGAGCCGCCCACCCGGAGGCCCTTGGCCCCTTTCGCGCCGCGCTCCGTGGCCTGGGCGGGTGGGATGGCTCCGGCGATGAGGGTGGTTCCCAGGGCGGTGGCGGTCGTGCTGAGCAGTCGTCGTCGGCTGATCACACTCGGCTCCGATTCGGCGAGGGGAAGAGGGCAGGAACACATGGGGTCAGGCACAAAGCGGTCAGGCACAAAGGGGGCGCGCGCCTTCGGTGCGGCGCTCCGCCGCCTCCCAGGCCGCCGGGTCACCCGACGGCTCGTAGCGGGTCATGGGTTGGGTACGGGCGATGAGTTCACGTGTCGAGGCAAGGTCGCCGGGCAGTCCGTGGGCCCGCGCCTGGACGAGGACGTTGCCGAGCGCGGCCGCTTCGGCTGGGCCCGCGACCACGGGCAGACCACAGGCGTCGGCGGTGAGTTGGCAGAGCAGGGCGTTGCGCGCCCCGCCGCCGACGATGTGCACCACCTCCACCGAGCGGTCGGCCAGGCGCTGCGCCTCGCGGATCGCCCGCCGGTGGGCGAGGGCCAGCGAGTCGAGGATGCAGCGCGCGGTCTCTCCCGGCGTACGGGGCACCGGACCGCCGGTGGCCCGGCAGGCGGCCGCGATGCGTTCGGGCATGGCCCCGGGGGCGAGGAACTCGGGCGCGGCGGCGTCCACCACGGACCGCAGGGCGGGCGCGCGGGCGGCCTCGGCGAGCAGGGGGGCGAGGTCCTCCCGGCCCCAGGCGCGCAGGCATTCCTGGAGCAGCCACAGGCCCATGATGTTGCGCAGGAAGCGGATGGTTCCGTCGACGCCCAGCTCGTTGGTGAAGTTCGCGGCGCGGCTCGCCTCCGTGGTGACGGGTGCGTCGAGTTCGAGGCCGACGAGGGACCAGGTTCCGGTGCAGAGGTAGGCGAACCGTTCTCCCCGCCGGGCGGGGACGGCGGCGACGGCGGAGGCGGTGTCGTGGGAGCCGACGGCCGTCACCGGGACGGGGCCGGGCAGCCCGGTCTGCTCCTGGACGGCCGGGAGCAGCGCGCCCGCCGGGTCGCCCGGGCGGCGCAGCGGGGCGAAGAGCGCGAGGTCGATGCCGAGGCGGCCGGCCAGATCGCGGTTCCAGCCGCCGGTGCGCGGGTCGATGAGCTGGGTGGTGGAGGCGTTGGTGAGCTCGGTGCCCTGCTCCCCCGTCAGCCAGTACGCGATCAGGTCGGGGATCAGCAACAGCCTTTCTGCGGCCAGACGTTGCGGGGTGTCGCGGGCGGCCACGAGCTGGTAGAGCGTGTTGAACGGGGCGTACTGGATGCCGGTGGCACGGTAGAGGGCGTCGGGCGGGACCATGGCCCACACCCGCTCGGGCACCCCCTCCGTGCGGGCGTCCCGGTAGTGGACGGGGTTGCCGAGCAGCGCCCCGTGGGCGTCGAGGAGCCCGTAGTCCACGGCCCAGCTGTCGATGCCGACGGAGTCGACGGGGCCCGCCGCGCGCAGCCCGTCCAGGACGCCCCCGTACAGGCCGAGGATGTCCCAGCGCAGACCTTCGGGCAGGCGCACGGGCCGGTTGGGGAAGCGGTGGGCCTCGGTGAGGTCCAGAGTGTCGGGGGCGACGCGGCCGACCATGACCCGGCCGCTGGACGCACCCAGGTCGACCGCCGCGAAGGTCTTCGTACCGGGGACGCTCATCGCAGGAAGGCCCCGGCTACCCCGGCGTCGACCGGGATGTGCAGCCCGGTGGTGTGGGTCAACTCGCCGCCGGTGAGGGCGAAGACGGCGTTGGCGACGTGTTCGGGCAGCACTTCCCGCTTGAGCAGGGTCCGTTGGGCGTAGAACTCGCCGAGCTTCTCCTCCTCGATGCCGTACGTCGCAGCGCGCTGGGCGCCCCAGCCACCGGCGAAAATGCCGGAGCCCCGGACTACGCCATCGGGGTTGACCCCGTTGACGCGGATACCGTCCTCACCCAACTCTGCTGCGAGCAGCCGCACTTGGTGGGCCTGGTCGGCCTTGGCGGCGGAGTAGGCGACGTTGTTGGGACCGGCGAAGACGGCGTTCTTCGAGGCGATGTAGACGAGGTCGCCGCCGAAGCCCTGGGCGCGCATGACGCGGGCGGCCTCGCGGGCGACGAGGAAGGAGCCCCGGGCCATGATGGCGTGCTGGAGGTCCCAGTCGCGGACCGTGGTCTCGGCCAGGGGCTTGGAGATCGAGATGCCCGCGTTGTTGACCACCAGGTCGACGCCGCCGAAGGCGAGGGCGGCCGCCGCGAACGCGCCGGCCACCTGCTCCTCGCTGGTGACGTCGGCCGTGACGGCCACCGCCCGGTCGGGGCCGCCCAGTTCCTCGGCGACGGCGGCCCCGCTCTTCGCATCCAGATCCGCGACGACCACACAGGCGCCTTCCGCGACGAGCCGGCGGGCGATGGCCCGGCCGATGCCGCTGCCCGCGCCGGTCACCAGGGCGACCCGGGTGGCCAGCGGCTTCGGCTTCGGCATCCGGCGGAGTTTGGCCTCCTCCAGGGCCCAGTACTCGATGCGGAACTTCTCCGCCTCCTCGATCGGGGCGTAGGAGGAGACGGCTTCCGCGCCGCGCATCACGTTGATGGCGTTGAGGTAGAACTCCCCCGCCACCCGCGCGGTCTGCTTGTCCTTGCCGAAGCTGAACATCCCCACCCCGGGGATCAGCACGATCGCCGGGTCCGCACCGCGCATCGGGGGCGAGCCGGGCTGCGCGTGGCGCGCGTAGTAGGCGGCGTACTCCTCCCGGTAGGCGGCGTGCAGCTCGTCCAACCGCTCGACGGCGCGGGCTGGTTCGACGGTCGGCGGCAGGTCGAGGACCAGGGGCCTGATCTTCGTCCGCAGAAAGTGGTCCGGGCAGGAGGTGCCCAAGGCCGCGAGCCTCGGGTGTTCGGCGCGGGCGAGGAAGTCCAGCACCGCAGCGGAGTCGTCGAAGTGCCCCACCTGGGGGCGGTCCCGGGAGGCGAGGGCGCGTACGTACGGGGCGAGGGCGGCGGCCCGTTCACGGCGTCGGTCATCGGGCAGCGCCTCGTACCCCTCGATCACCGGTCCGAACGGTTCGGGCCTGCCCCGCTCGGCCAGGAACGTCTCGGCGGTGCGGATGATGCGGAGCGCGTTGGCCTCGCACTCCTTTGACGTCGCGCCCCAGGCGGTGATGCCGTGGCCGCCCAGGACGCAGCCGATGGCGTCCGGGTTCGCTTCCTTCACCGCGGCGATGTCCAGGCCGAGTTGGAATCCGGGGCGCCGCCAGGGAACCCAGGCGACGGTGTGGCCGAAGCAGTCGGCGGTCAGCTTGTCCCCGTCTGCGGCACAGGCGAGGGCGATCCCGGAGTCGGGGTGCAGGTGGTCGACGTGCGGGGCGTCGACGAGACCGTGCATGGCGGTGTCGATGGAGGGGGCCGCGCCGCCCTTGCCGTGCAGGCAGTAGTCGAACGCGGCGACCATCTCGTCCTCGCGCTCCACCCCCGCGTAGACGCCGCGCAACGCGCGGAGCCGGTCGAGGCGGAGCACGGCGAGCCCGTCGGCGGTGAGGGTGCCGAGGTCGCCGCCGGAGCCCTTGACCCACATCAGCTCGACGTCGTCGCCGGTGACCGGGTCGGGCGCGGCGCCCTTGGCGGAGGCGTTGCCGCCGGCGTAGTTCGTATTGCGGGGGTCGGAGCCGAGCCGGTGGGAGCGGGCCAGAAGTGCTGCGGCTTCGGGGTGGAGAGCCATGGGTTCCTCGGTGTCCTTCGCGACGGGGCGGCAGAGAGGCGGTGCTACGGGATGCGGCGGGGTGGCGTGTGCGGTGCGGGCCGGGAGGACTTACGCCCCCCAACCCGCCTGCCGGCCGCCGATCCGCTCCTCGGCGGTCTTCGTCGCCCAGCCGGAGCGTCGGTAGGCGGCCATCGGGTCGCCGTCGAGGCCCTGTTCCTCGCGGATCTCGGCGAGCAGAGGGCGTACGTCGGTGTTGTAGGCGTCCATGAGTACGGCGTTGGCCTCCAGGACGTCGCCGGTGCGCTGGGCGGCGGCCAGGGCCGCGCGGTCCACGAGGAGGGCCTTGGCCGTGGCCTCCTGGACGTTCATCACCGAGCGGATGATCGCGGGGATCTTCTCCTCGATGTTGTGGCACTGGTCGAGCATGAAGGCCACGTCCGCGGTGAGCCCGCCGCCGCGGACGACCTCGTACATGATGCGGAAGAGCTGGAAGGGGTCGGCCGCGCCGACCATCAGGTCGTCGTCGGCGTAGAAGCGGGAGTTGAAGTCGAAGCCGCCGAGCCGGCCCTCGCGCAGCAGGGTCGCGACGATGAACTCGATGTTGGTGCCGGGCGCGTGGTGCCCGGTGTCCACGACCACCCGGGCCTTGGGGCCCAGCTTGAGGCAGTGGGCGTAGGCCGTCCCCCAGTCCGGGACGTCGGTCGTGTAGAAGGCGGGCTCGAACAGTTTGTACTCCACCAGCATGCGCTGGTCGTCGCCGAGCCGTTCGTACACGGCGGCCAGCGCCTCGGCGAGCCGGTCCTGCCGCTCGTGGATGTCGTCCTGGCCGGGGTAGTTCGTACCGTCCGCGAACCACAGCTTGAGGTCCCGGGATCCCGTCGCGTCCATGATGTCGACGCAGGCCAGCAGGTGGTCCAGGGCCTTGCGGCGTACGGCGGCCTCCGGGTGGCAGACGCTGCCGAGCCGGTAGGCGTCGTTCTGGAAGGTGTTGGCGTTGACGGCCCCGAGGGCCAGGCCCCGGTCGCGGGCGTGCTCGGCGAGGGCCGCGTAGTCGTCGACCGTGTCCCAGGGAATATGGAGGGCGACGGTGGGCGCGGCGCCGGTGAACTCGTGGACCTTAGCCGCGTCGTCGAGCTTCTCCTCGGGGGTGCGGGGCACGCCGGGCCGGGCGAAGACCTTGAAGCGGGTTCCCGAGTTCCCGTACGCCCATGAGGGCGTCTCGATGGCCTGGGACATGAGGGCGGCCTTCACCGTGGCGTGCTCGGTCACTTCGTCGCTCCTGTGACGTCGGTGTGAACGCGAATGAATCTGAAACGATTCATGCGGGTTGAAGCTAGGAGCACCCCTGAGGGCTGTCAACCCTTCCGGCTGACCTGACGCCGCGCAACCTTATGAATGCACGGGGCAGTTGAGAATTTGCGTTCAGCCCCATTGACGCGCTCCGAGCGACCTGTCTAACGTCCCGGCAACTCATTTGAAACCTTTCACGATGCCGCGAGGATGCCCTCCGCATCGTCGAGGAGCCACCGATGACCCACCGGTCCGCCAAGGATCCGGCCCCCGTGCTGGCCCTGAGGGGCGTCTCCAAGTCCTTCGGCGCCGTGCGCGCCCTGCGGGACGTGTCCCTCGACCTGTTCCCCGGCGAGGTGCACGCCCTCGCCGGGGAGAACGGCGCGGGCAAGTCGACCCTGATCAAGACGCTCGCCGGAGTGCACCGGCCGGATGCCGGCCAGCTTCTGCTGGACGGCGAGCCGGCCGTCTTCCACGGTCCCGCCGACGCCCGGGACGCCGGTATCGCCGTCATCTACCAGGAGCCCACGCTCTTTCCCGACCTGTCGATCGCCGAGAACATCTTCATGGGCCGTCAGCCCCGGCGGGCGCTCGGCCGGATCGACCACCGGGCCACCCGGAACGCCACGGCCGCCCTGATGCACCGGCTCGGCGTCGAGCTCGACCCCGACCGTCCGGCCCGCGGCCTGTCGATCGCGGACCAGCAGATCGTCGAGATCGCCAAGGCCCTCTCCTTCGACGCGCGCGTCCTGATCATGGACGAGCCGACGGCCGCCCTGACCGGCAGCGAGGTGGCGCGGCTGTTCGGCGTGGTGCGGGCGCTGCGCGAGCAGGGGGCCGCCGTGCTGTTCATCTCGCACCGGCTGGAGGAGATCTTCCGGATCTGCGAACGCGTCACGACCCTGCGGGACGGGGCGCTGATCGCCAGTGAACCGCTGGCCGGGATGGCGGAGGAGGACCTGGTCCGCCGCATGGTCGGCCGGGACCTGGACGAGCTGTATCCGAAGCAGTACGTCGAGGCCGGCGAGGTCGCCCTCAGCGTCCGGCGGCTCACCCGCGAGGGCGTGTTCACGGATGTCTCCTTCGATGTGCGGCGCGGCGAGATCGTCGGCATGGCGGGACTGGTCGGCGCCGGGCGTACGGAGGTGGCGCGGGCGGTCTTCGGCGTCGACCGGTGGGACGCGGGCGAGGTCGAGGTGGCCGGGCGGGCGCTCCTCAACGGCGCCCCGTCCACCGCCATGGCCGCCGGGCTCGCCCTGGTCCCCGAGGACCGGCGGGCCCAGGGCCTGGTGATGGGCATGTCCATCGAACGGAACATCGGGCTCACCGGGCTGCGCACCACCAGGAGGGCGGGGCTGATGGACCGGGGCGCGGAGCGCAGCCGGTCGCTCGACTGGGCGGTCCGGCTCCAGGTGAAGTACGCCCGCATCGCCGATGCCGTGGCCACCCTGTCCGGCGGCAACCAGCAGAAGGTGGTGCTGGCCAAATGGCTCGCCACCGGGCCCGCCGTGCTGATCGTCGACGAGCCGACGCGCGGGATCGACGTCGGCACCAAGGCGGAGGTGCACCGGCTCCTGAGCGCGCTGGCGGCGGACGGGGTGGCGGTGCTGATGATCTCCTCCGATCTGCCCGAGATCCTCGGCATGGCCGACCGGGTGCTGGTGATGCACGAGGGCCGCCTGACCGCCGAGATCTCCCGTTCCGACGCCACCGAGGAGACCGTGATGGCCGCAGCCACCGGGAGGGCCGCCGCATGACGGTGACGACCACCGAACCGGCGCCCGTCGCGCCTGCCCCCGCCTCCAGCAGCACCCGGCTGGTGGACCGCGTCTTCAAGATGCGTGAACTCGCCATTCTGCTCGTGCTGGTGGCGATGCTGGTCCTCACCCAGCTCGGCAACAGCGCGTTCCTCTCCGAGCAGGGCATCAAGGACCTGCTGCTGAACGCGACGATCCTGGTGCTGGTCGCCACCGGCCAGTCGCTGGTGGTCATCACCCGCAACGTCGACCTGTCGGTCGGCTCGACCCTCGGCATCAGCGCCTTCGCCGCCGGTACGTATCTCCAGGGCGGCGGGCAGCCGGTGGTGGCCGTGGTCCTCGCCGTACTGCTCGGCGTCGGCTTCGGGCTGCTGAACGGGCTGCTCGTGAGCCTCGGCCAGGTGCCCGCGCTGGTCGTGACGCTGGGCACGCTCTACATCATCCGGGGCATCGACTCGATCTGGGTCGGCTCGCGGCAGATCACAGCGGCCGACCTGCCGGACGGCTTCGTGAACTTCGGCTCCGGCGGGATCTCGGCGGTGCCGTGGCTCGCGCTGATCGCCCTGGCCCTGCTGGTGGCGACGGCGTACTGCCTCAAGCACTTCGGCAGCGGCCGCGAGCTGTACGCGCTGGGCTCGAACCCGGAGGCGGCGCGGCTGGCCGGGATTCCGGTACGCCGGCGGATCCTGCTGGCCTACACCTTCTGCGGGGCGCTGGCCGGTCTCGCCGGAGCGCTGTATCTGGCGCGCTTCGGGAACGTCGACTCCGGTACGGGCACGGGTTACGAACTCACCGTGGTCAGCGCGGTCGTGGTCGGCGGGGTGGTCTTCACTGGGGGCTCCGGCACGGTGTACGGGGCGGCGCTCGGCGCGCTGCTGCTGACCTCGGTCAACAGCGTGCTGCCCGCGCTCGGCGTCAGCTCCGTGTGGGTGCTGGCGATCAACGGCTTCCTGCTCATCCTCGCCATCGCGGTCGACCGGATCGTCGCCCTGCGCGTGGCCTCCGCCCTGAAGAAGAGGAACGCCCGCCATGGCTGACTCCGCACTCGCGCGCGCCGTCCGCTGGGACACGGTCGTCGGCGCCCTCCTCATCGTGGTGCTGCTGCTGTCGTTCGGCTTCGTCGACGGTTTCGGCAACGCCCTCAACCTGTCGTTCCTGATCGGCAACACCCTGCCCATCGCGCTCATCGCGCTGCCGATGACCCTGCTGGTGGTCTCCGGGGAGATCGACCTGTCGGTGGCTTCGACAGCCGGCCTCTCGGGGGCGGTGATGGGGGCGCTGTGGAACCAGGGTCTGCCCATCGAGGCGATCATCCCGATCTGTTTGCTGCTCGGTGTGGTGTGCGGACTGGTCAACGGGCTGCTGGTGACCCGGCTCGGACTGCCCTCGCTCGCCGTCACCATCGGGACGTTGGCCGCCTACCGGGGCATCGCGCAGATCGTGCTCGGGTCGGACGCGGTCACCGATTTCCCGTCCCCTTATCTGGACTTCGCCGCCGGACGCATCGGCGACACGTTCGTTCCGTACGCCCTCCTGCCGTTCCTGGCGCTGCTCGCCGTCGCCGTGACCGCCCTGCACGCAACCCCGTTCGGGCGTTCCCTGTTCGCGACGGGCGCCAACGAGGAGGCGGCCAGGTTCGCGGGCGTACGGGTGAAGCGGCAGAAGCTGATCCTGTTCACCGTGACCGGCCTGATGGCCTCCCTCACCGGTGTGCTCTGGGCGCTGCACTACGCCAGCGCCCGCTTCGACAACGCCACCGGTCTCGAACTGTCGGTCGTGGCAGCCGTGTTGCTCGGCGGCATCGACTTCGACGGCGGAAAGGGCACGCTCGGCGGCGCGATCGCGGGCGTGTTCCTGCTCGGGGCGTTGCAGAACGTCATGAGCCTCGGGGACGTCTCCGCGCAGTCGCAGATCGTCGTCACCGGCGTGCTGCTCGTCCTCTCCGTGCTCGGCCCGCGCGTCGGGCGGCAGATCTCCGTCGCGCGGGCGGGGCGACAGGCAGCCTCGGCCCCGACGCCGGCTCGGACACCGTCTCCGTAACCCCGTGCCCGACTCCGTAACCGCGTGCCCGGCACCGTAACCCGCCCTCGTCCCGCGCTTGTCCAGCCCTAGTCCCGCCCTTCTTCCGCAAAGGACCCTGCCATGCGTACGTCATCGATCCGCCGCAGCTGTGCGGCCCTCGCGGCCGTCACCTCCCTCGCGCTCGCCGTCACGGCGTGCGGGGGCACCACCAAGAGCGATGTGAAGAAGGAGAGCGGTTCGGCCGCCTCGGCCGGCAAGGCGGACCCGGACGCGCCCACCAAGAAGGGCCTGACCGTGGGCTTTCTGCCCAAGCAGGTCAACAACCCCTACTTCACCACCGCCGACAAGGGCGGACAGAAGGCCGTCGAGGCGCTGGGGTCCACCTTCAAGGAAGTCGGCCCGACCAGCGCCACCGACACCTCCGGCCAGGTCTCCTACGTCAATACCCTCACCCAGCAGCAGGTCGACGCGATCGCCGTCTCCGCGCAGGACCCGGGCGCGCTGTGCACCGCGCTCAAGCAGGCCATGAGGAACGGCGTCAAGGTCGTCACCTACGACTCCGACACCAAGACCGACTGCCGCAACGTGTTCGTCTCGCAGGCCGGCGCGGAGGACCTGGGCCGCACCCAGGTCCAGTTGCTCGCCGAACAGATCGGCTACAAGGGCGAGATCGCGGTCCTGTCCGCCGCCCAGACGGCGACGAACCAAAACCTGTGGATCGACTACATGAAGGACGAGCTGAAGGACCCGAAGTACGAGGACGTGAAGCTGGTGAAGGTCGCGTACGGGAACGACGACGCCCAGCAGTCCTTCCAGCAGACGCAGGGGCTGCTCCAGGAGTACCCGAACCTCGCCGGGATCGTCTCGCCGACCACGGTCGGCATCAAGGCGGCGGCGCAGTACCTGTCGGGCTCCAAGTACCGGGGCAAGGTGAAGCTGTCCGGTCTCGGCACCCCCAACGATCTGCGTTCGTACGTGAAGAACGGCACGGTCGAGGCGTTCGAGCTGTGGGATCCGGCGAAGCTCGGCGAGCTGGCCGGGCACGCCTCGGTCGCCCTGGCGTCCGGCCAGATCACCGGGGAGGAGGGGCAGACCTTCGAGGCGGGCGAGCTGGGCACGTACACGATCGGCAAGGACGGGGTGGTCGACCTCGGCAAGCCGACGGTGTTCGACAAGGACAACATCGACGACTTCGACTTCTGATGCGCGCGGATAGGCTGAGGGTCCGTTCCGCGTCCCTCGCCCTTCTGGAGGTCTCCGTCTGATGGCCCAGTCGGTGGGTATCAAGGACGTGGCCCGGGTCGCCGGAGTATCGGTGGGCACGGTCTCCAACGTCATCAACCGCCCGGACACGGTCGGTCCCGACACCCGGGCCCGTGTTCTGTCGGCGATCGACCGTCTCGGTTACGTCCGCAGCGAGTCGGCGCGGCAGTTGCGGGCGGGGCGCAGCCGGATCATGGGGCTGCTGGTCCTGGACATGGGCAACCCGTTCTTCGTGGACGTGGCGCGCGGCGCGGAGCGGGCCGCGCGCGAGGCGGGGCTCGGCGTCATGGTCTGCAACAGTGCGCAGAGCCCCGGCGAGGAGGCGGAGTATCTGTCGCTCTTCGCGGAGCAGCGGGTCCGGGGCGTGCTGCTCACCCCCGCCGACGCGACCGGGCGCAACATCGAGGCGTTCCGGCGGCACGACATCCCGTTCGTCCTCGTCGACCGGGTCGCCGAGGGCACCACGGAGTGCTCGGTGTCGGTCGACGACGTGGCGGGCGGGGCCCTGGCGGTGCGGCATCTGCTGGACGCCGGGCACCGCTCCATCGCGTACGTGAGTGGCCCGCCCGGCTTCAACCAGGTCCGGGACCGGCGTACGGGGGCGCTCGCCGCCCTCACCGAGGCGGGGCTCGGTCCACAGGCCCTGCGGGAGCTGCCCACGGAACGGCTGGACGTGGCGGCGGGCCGGGACGCGGGGGCCCGGCTGCTGGGCCTCTCCGACCGGCCGACCGCCGTGTTCTGCGCCAACGACCTGCTCGCCCTGGGGGTACTCCAGTCACTGTTCGCCGCCGGGGTCTCGGTGCCCGGCGATCTGGCCCTGGTGGGGTACGACGACATCGAGTTCGCCGCGGCGGCCGCTGTGCCGCTGACGTCGGTACGGCAGCCGGCGGCGACGATGGGGGCGCTGGCGGCCGGGCTGCTCCTGGAGGAGACCGGGGCGGGGGCACCGGCGGGGGCGCACGAGCACCGGCGGGTGGTGCTTCAGCCGGAACTGGTGGTGCGGCGGTCCAGCCTCGGCCCGCGCTGAGCCGCGAGCCCCGGTCAGATGTGGGCGAGGAGTCCGTCCAGCGGGCGGGGCAGGCGGGCGAGGTCCAGGGCCTCGGTCAGCGCGCGGCCGTAGTGCTCCTTGCGGCCGCCGATGGTCCCCATGAAGCGCCGCAGCTGCGCGTCGACGGTCCGCTCCCGCTGGGCGGGCTGCCGTTGGAAGATCCGGAAGGTGCGCAGGTCGCCCTGGTCGTCGATGACCTGCTGGACGCCGTCCGTGCCGAGCGCCCGGATCAGCTCGTCCTCCAGGTCGGCGTGGCAGGTGAAGAAGCCCAGCGTTTCCAGGTCGTCGGGGGCGAGCCCGGTGCCGAAGCCGGTGCGCTCCAGACCCTGGAGGAAGAAGCGCTGCTCCGCCGCGTCGCAGAGGCCGGCGGGCCGGGCGTCGAGGCCGTCCCGGCCGAGGAGCCGCAGGAAACGGGTGATGCTGGTGGCGCCCCCGAGCGGTACGACCACGATGCCCTCGGCGGTCAGGGTGCGGCCCTGGCGTTCGGCGAGCGCCTCGACCGCCGCCCGGTCGCTGACGCCCTCGACGAGCACCACGGTGCGCAGCCCCAGGCCGGCGGCCAGGTCGCGGGCGGCCCCGGCCTCGGCGGGCGTCGGCGTGTCCTCGTCGCCCGCGGCCCAGGTGATGACCGTCTGCCTCAAGCGCGTCGCTGTGTCCACCGGGCCAGTCTCGCACCGTGATCGGCGGATACGACAAGGGTTTTCGTCTCTGCCGCCGATGGCTGGGCCCTGGGCCAGCGGGGTGCGGGAGGCCTGCGTCAGCGGTGCGCGGGGGGCTTGCGGGCGAGGTACAGGCCGACGCCCAGGGCGAGCGCCAGCACACAACCGGAGAAGGTGAGTCCGGCGTTTCTGAGTCCGATGCCGAGGGTGAGCGCGCCGACGCCGACCACGGGCAGGGAGATGCCCAGGTAGGCGATGACAAAGAACGCGGAGACGGTCGCGGCCCGGTGCTCGGCCGGTGCCGCCGCGCTGATCGCCGTCACCGCGCCGCGGAATGCCAGCCCCTGGCCCAGGCCGCCGCAGAGCGCGCCGGCGACCAACAGAGGCAGTGAGGCGAACAGCAGCGAGGCGCCCACCAGCAGAAGTCCGGCGACCAGGACGAAGCAGCCGCCCGGCAGCGCCCGGCGCTCGCCGACCCGCCCCATGAGCGCCTGCCCGGCCGTCGAGGCGAGGAAGACGGAGAAGACGACGAGTCCCGTCAGGGCCAGGTTGTGCACGTCGAGTGTCTCGGCGACGAATGCGGGGGCTACCGCCGTGAAGAGGCCCAGCAGGGAGAACCCGGCGAAGGCGGCCAGCGCCGAGGTGGTGAACATGCCGCGCATCGCGGGCGGGACCGCGAGCCCCTGCGGCCGCAGCCAGAGCCCGCGGACGCGCGAGGTTACCGTCTCGGGCAGGAACCAGGTCAGCACGGCGGCCACGGCGATCAGCGCCAGGTGCACGACGAAGGGCAGGCGCAGGGGCTCGGGGGCGTATTCGGCGAGCACCCCCGACAGGAGCGGTCCGCACCCCAGGCCGCCCATGTTCGCGGCGGTCGCCGCCAGCCCGGCCCGTGCCGCGCGTCCCGGCGGGGCCAGCTCCATCACCGTGACCGTCGCCGCCCCGCTCAGCAGTCCGGCGGCGAAGCCGGAGAGGGTCCGGCCGGCGAACAGGGCGGGGAGCCCGTCCTCGAAGAGGAAGCAGAGCGCGCTGGCCGCCGAGAACCCCAGGGCGGCCAGGAGAACGGGCCGCCGCCCCGCCTCGTCGGACACGTTCCCGGCGAGCAGCAGGGTGGCGATCACGCCGAGGGCGTAGACGGCGAAGACCACCGTCACCATCAGTTCGGAGAACCCCAGCTGTTCCCGGTAGAGGCCGTAGAGCGGGGTGGGCAGCGTGGTGCCCGCCATTCCGATGGCGAAGACGGCCGCGGCGGTCGGGTAGCCGAGGCGTTTCCTCCGACGGCCGGAGTCGTTCGCCCGGCTCCCGTCCGCCGCGCTCCCGTTCGTCCGGCTCATGCGTCGGGCGGCGGGTCCGTCGGGGTGGCGGCGGGGGTGATGTGGCTGAGCACGCACCGCCAGCGGCCGTCCCGCCGTACGAACACGTCCGTGGTCCATTCGTCGGCGTCGAAGCGGCGGCCCCCGTAGTGGGCCGTGTTCGTGATCCGGACGGTGACCGTCGCGGTGCCCCCGTAAATCCGGATCCTCGGCGGGGTGACGGCGCGCATCGCCGAGTGGGTCAGGTCGCCGGACTCGACGTAGGCGAGGAACGCCTCCCGTTCGGTGATGCCGGACTCGGAGACCATGACCCACTCGTCGGCCATGAAGTCCGCGATCCGTGCCGCGTCGTTCGAGACGATCGCGGCGGCCCAGTCGTCGACGCTCGCCGCGAGCCGGACGCGGTCGTCGTCGGGGCCACCCCGGTCTGCGGCCGGCTCGGCGGTCTCGTGCTCTCCGCTCTCTCCCATGCGGCGAGCGTAGCCGTGGGCCGGGCGGGCCGCGCGTCGTACGGGGGCGGGGCCGTACGGGGGCGGGGCGGGCGGGGCCGTACGACGCGCTGCCCGGTGTGGGCCGGCTCGTACGCGGCCGGGCATAGGCGGGGCCGTACGGCGCACGGCCCGGCGTGGGCGGGGCCGTACGGCGCACGGCCCGGCGTGGGCGGGATCGTACGACGCGCGGCCCGCCGTGGGCGGGATCGTACGACGCGCGGCCCGGCGTGGCGGGCCGTACGTGGCCGGGGCGCGTGTACGGCCCCGCCCCCGGTCATCGACCGGTCAGCGGTGGCGCGGGATCAGCGCGCTCCGCCCTGTCGGCGTTCGAATCCGGCGAACGCCGCTTCCTGACGCCACTCGGTGGCCGCCTTCGTGTTGTCCGCGAGATAGCGGGCGCAGGCCGGGGCGGGGGGCGCGATGCCCGGCCGGGCTCCGGCGCAGACACGCACCGGACGGTAGCCGGAGCGTTCGGCGCCGGTGGCCCACAGGCTGCCGCCGTCGAGGAAGGCGTACGTCAGCGAGGCGCGCGCCAGGTCCTTCAGCTCGGTGTAGCTCAGGCCGTAGGTGGCGCGGGCGTACTCGTACTCGTGGCTGATGTCGATGCGCGAGACGCCGGGGTCGTCGGTGGCCAGGACCACCGGGACGCCGTGGCGGCGGTAGGCGTTGAACGGGTGGTCGTCGCCCGCGACGCCCAGGATCTGCTTGTTGCTGCTGAACGGGACCTCGACGGCGACACCGCGCCGGGCCATCGTCCGGGCGAGCTGCTGCCAGTCGTCCTCGTGGACCAGGTCGACGCCGTGGCCGATGCGTTCGGCCCCGGCGACGAGGACGGCCTCGCGGATGTGGAACGTCAGGTCCTCGGGCTTGACCAGGCCGGGGGCCAGCTCACCGGCGTGCAGGGTGAGGCGGGCGTCCGGGTACTGGGTGCGCAGGTACTGGAGCATCCGCATCTGGAGGCGGTAGTTGCGCAGGGCGCTCTCCCCGTCCTCCGGCTGGACGAGGTTCACGGCGACGAACCGCGCATCGCGCTCCGCGAGCCGCATGCCGAGCGCCATCTGCGTGAACACGCGCTCGTTCGAACTGCCGCGGGAGACCTGGGAGATCCACCGGACGGGCAGGCGGCAGCCGGGGTCGGGGCGGTCGGTGTCGCAGTGCGCCGTCTCCCGGAACTGGGCATCCGCGGCGTCCGCCTCCCGTACGGCCTCGGCGACGACCCCGTCGAGCTTTCCGCCGGCGACCAGCTTCCGGTGGAAGGCAGCGAGGTCGGCGTCGTAACCCACGGAGTCGGCGAGCTTCTTCGCGGCGTCCGACGCGGGGGTGACCAGGGTCTCCAGGTAGAACTGGTTCTGCTCCACGACGGTGTTGGCGACGTTGGCGAGCATCTTGCCGCGGTCGCGCGTGGCTTCGCCGAACTTGCCGAAGGTGTCGAAGAAGTGGTCGTGGCCGGACTGGTCGGCGGGGAAGTCCTCCATGGACCAGGCACGGACGATCCGCTGCCGGAACTCCGCGTCCGTGCGGGCGTCGGCGGCGGGCCGGGTGCCCGGTCCGCAGGGCGGGCGCACCGCGGTGTCGGTGGCGTCGACGCACAGGCCGTTCTCGCCCGCGAGCTGGATCAGGTACTCGGTGGTGACCGCGCCCGAGAGGTGGTTGTGGAGGTCGCCGCCCTTGGGCAGCGCCGCGAAGAAGGCCTTGAGCCGTGCCGGGTCGTCCCGCAGCGCGTCGAGGCGGGCGGCGGTCCTGCGTTCGGCCGGGGTCGTGAGGCGGCTCGGCACCGTCGCCCCGGCCCGGGGCGACGGGTCCTGCACAGGTGCGGCGGAGGCCGGGACCGCGGGAAGGAGGGTGAGGAGAGCAAGTAAACCGAGCCCGGCCGGGAGCAGGGACATGGGACGGCTGGCCGTCCGAATCGATGAGATCACCGCCGCATGATCGCGTCGGCGGACACGCTTCGCGGCCCGAATCGCATACAGGGACACCAAGATCCACTCGATCGAGTGGGGACACCTCCACGGAGCCCCGATGAGCCCCACTTCGGCCGGCGTCCCCGGGACCGGCCGTTCGGCCCGGCCCCGGGGCCCGGCCGGTCGGGCAACACCCCCGGCCGGGGCTGGGGGGGCCCCCCCCGCCGGCCCGCGGGCCCCGGGCCCCCCCCC
>NZ_JBHXJG010000143.1:0-18518 GCF_042723425.1 Streptomyces sp. NPDC058375
GGGGCGTGACCGAACCTATCCTGGCTCGCATGAGCGTACGAGGGCGGAGTCACCGCTCTGTCGGGAGCGTCCGGGCCGGGCCGGTAACGTAAGAGAGGTACCGGTACGACTCGTGAGCCTCCTGACGGGCTGCGTGAACCCAGGAGGAACCACCATGACGACCAACCGTGGACGCAAGGACGTCATCCGCGACCGGATGGCTGCCACCGGTGAGTCGTACAACGTGGCCGCCCGCAACCTCAAGGCGATGAAGGACACCGCCGCCACCCGTGACGCCGTCCTCGTGCAGCGCTGGACGCCCGCCGAATCCTTCGACGTGCCCTGCCCCTGCGGCGGGACCTGCGAGCCGGGCGAGACCTGCGACCACTGCCACGCCCGCCACCGGCACGTGAAGCGCTACCCGGGCTCCACCACCGAGGTCGAGACCTGGGCCGACCGCTACGAGTGCACCGGCTGCTCCTCCTCGTACACCCTGACCGTCCACCTGGCCGGGCGACCCTGGGGCGTCGCGGAGACCGTCGTGCAGGGCGGGTCGGCCGAGGAGGTCGTGCAGGCGACCGTCTTCCCGGGGGTCATTCACCCGCTGCTGCGGTCGGAGACGGACGCGGTCTGAGACGGGGCAGCGGGCCCGCACGGGGGCGATCAGCACGCTCCCGCCGGATCCAGCGCGGCACTTTCGGACTTACACAGGAACGACATGCACGTCCGGTGGCCGCAGAACCGCCAGATATGCCAGCAGGTCCTCCGGGTCGCTGGTGAAGATCACCGCGCTGCCGTGCCGGGCGGCGGCCAGGGCGACCCACGCGTCCACCGCGTCCGGCCTCTTCTTCGTCGGCAGCACCGCCTGCCCGAGCGCTGTCCCGATGCGCCGCCAGTCGGTGATGTCCGGGCCGGTCGCGCACGCCAGGCACTCCGGGCGACCCGCCTTCGTCTCCCGCATCGGCGGCTCGGACGACCGGGCCTGCGGCACCGTGCAGTCCTTCAGCGCAACGGCCAGAGCGTGGACCAGCGACGGACGCGGGCGCCAGACCTGCGCCAGGACGGGACCGAGCACCAGCGCGCGGTGCGCGGACGTACGCATTCCCTCGTGGAGAGCGACCGCCTTGGCCTTGCGGTCGGCGAGCGCGATCAGCATGCCCGAGTCGTACACGGGCACTCGTCCGCTCACTCGGCGTGCCTCCGCGTCCGCGCACCCTGACGGTCGGTGCCGTGCACCAGCGCCAGTGCCGCCTCGACGTCACGCCGCTGCTGTTCGGTCAGCTCTTCAGGGCTTCTCTCCGGCTCCTCGGCGAGGGCACCGGCCTCCGATTCCGCCTGCGCGATCAGCGCGTCCACCCCGGCGAACTGCTCCTCTATGGCGTCGCTCTCCGCCATCTGGCGCGTCGCGGCGTGCACCAAATAGGCCGAGAGGTCCAGCCCGGCCCGTTCCGCGTGCCGCCTGATCCGGTCCGCCTGCTGCTGGTCGAGGCTGATGCTGATACGCGTCTTGGCCATACACGTAGCGTATGACGCGTATTACCTCGCTTCAAGTCGTCATCGCCCGGGGCGCGGCGTCGGGCCGGCCGCACCCCGGGCGCACCGGGATCGACGGCTCAGCTCTCGTCCGGCGCCAGGGTCAGCGAGATCGAGTTGATGCAGTAGCGCTGGTCCGTGGGGGTCGGGTAGCCCTCGCCCTTGAAGACGTGGCCCAGGTGCGAGCCGCAGCGGGCGCAGCGCACCTCGGTGCGGACCATTCCGTGGCTGCGGTCCTCGATCAGCTCGACCGCGTCGGTGTCCTTCGGGTCGTAGAAGGACGGCCAGCCGCAGTGCGACTCGAACTTGGTGTCGGAGCGGAACAGCTCCGACCCGCAGGCCCGGCAGGAGTAGACGCCCGCCGTCTTGGTGTCCGTGTATTCACCGCGGAAGGCAGGCTCGGTGCCGGCCTGGCGCAGCACCGCGTACTCGGCGGGGGTCAGCTCTTCCCGCCACTGCTCGTCCGGCTTCTCGACGTCGTACGGCACGGCTCGCTCCTCAGCTCGGCGATGTCGTCGCTCGCTCGGTGGCCGGTCGGCTACCGGGCGCTCGACAGGTGGTCCAGGATGCGCGGGCCGAGGTCGGTGACGTCGCCCGCTCCCATGGTGAGAACGAGATCGCCCGGCTTCGCCATTCCCGCGATCGCGGCGGGGACGTCGGCCTGGTCGTGGACGGCGGTGACCTCGGCTCCCGCCGTCTTCGCCGCGTCGATGATCAGGGCGCTGGTGATGCCCGGAATCGGGTCCTCGCGGGCCGGGTAGATGTCCAGGACCACGGAGGCGTCGGCCAGCGCGAGGGCCTGGCCCATCTCGGTGCCCAGCTCCTGCGTACGGGAGAACAGGTGCGGCTGGAAGACGACCAGGATGCGGGCGTCCGCGGCCGCGCCGCGCATGGCCTCCAGGTCGGCGGTCATCTCGGTCGGGTGGTGCGCGTACGAGTCGATGACCTGCACGCCCGCCGCCTCGCCCTTGAGCTGGAGGCGGCGCTTGACCCCGGTGTACGAACCGAGGGCCGAGGCCAGGTTGTGCGCGGGAATGCCGAGGGCGACCCCGGCGGCGAGTGCGGCGACCGCGTTGTGGGCGTAGTGGCTGCCGGGGACCGAGACCGTGAAGGTGAGGAACTTCCCGTTCAGGAGGACGGTGACCTCGCTGGTCAGGCCGCGGGGGGTGACCTTGTGGACCCGGACGTCGGCGTTCTCGGCGGAGCCGTACGTGACGACCTTGAGGTCGGCGAGGTCCCGGACCCGGCGGGTCAGCTCGACCGCACCGGGCTGGTCGGCGGAGATGACCAGGGTGCCGCCGGGGACGACCTTGCCGACGAACGTCTCGAAGGAGTCGTAGATCTCGTCCATCGAGGCGTAGTTCGCGTGGTGGTCGAGCTCCACGTTGAGGACGATCGCGACCTCGGGGTCGTACTTCTGGAAGCTGCGGTCGCTCTCGTCCGCCTCCGCGACGAAGATGTCCCCTTCGCCGTGCGTGGCGTTGGTGCCCGGGCCCTCCAGGTCGCCGCCGATGGCGTACGAGGGGGCCAGGCTCAGCGAGGAGAGGGCGACGGCCAGCATGGAGGTGGTGGTCGTCTTGCCGTGCGTACCGGCCACCGCGATGGCGCGCAGGCCGTTCATCAGGGAGGCCAGGGCGTCCGAGCGGTGGACCACCGGGATGGCCAGCTCGTTGGCCCGGAGCAGCTCCGGGTTGTCGGCGCGGATGGCGCTGGAGACGACCACGCAGGACGCGTCCTCGGACAGGTGCCGGGCCTCGTGCCCGATGTGCACGGTCGCCCCCAGCGCCCGCAGCGACTCTGCGGTGGCGGACTCCTTGGCGTCGCTGCCCGCCACCTTCGCGCCCCGCTGGGCGAGGATCTTCGCGATGCCCGACATTCCGGCGCCGCCGATGCCGATGAAGTGGGGTCGTTCCATGGCGGCGGGAATGCCGGGTGCCATCTGTGCTCCTGGGGATCGCTGCGGTTCGGACGGCGGCCGAGGGCCAACCCGGACCGCGCGGCTTCAGCCTATTCGCTGTGCGCGAAGAGCTTGAGCACCGGGACGCCGACCTTGTGCCGGGCCCGGGAGGCCCAGTCGCGGTGGAAGAACTCCTCCACGTAGTGCGGGGCGGTCAGGACGATGACCTCGTCCGCGCCCGCCTCCTCGACGACGGTCGTCAGTTTGTCCAGGGGGTGATCCTCGATCACCTGTCCGACGGCCTCGGAGCCCGCCTGGCGCAGGGCCCGTAGGGAGTATTCGAGGCCGATCTCGGCGGGTTCGCGGGCCTCGCTGCCCTCCGGCTCCTCGCCCTCGCGGACCGCTTCCTTCAGTTCCCCCATCGCCACGTCGTCGATCGCGCGCAGCAGGACATCGGCCTGGTCACCGCGCGGCTGCAACAGAACGACGAACGAGATCCGCTCCTCACCGTGGAGCGTGGTGACGAAGTCCACGTCCTCGGGAGTGAGCGGCTTCTCGATCATCAAAACGCTTGTGAACACGACAGGCGCCCTTCTGCTTCTTCGTCTCGTCGACCCCGGGATCGGCGGTCGACGGTCGTCTGCTGAAACCATCCTTCCCCGTGCTTCCACGGGGTTGCAGGGGTAAGTGTGCCCATCCGGAGCTAAGCGGAACGGGAAATTCCGCTAACTGTCGGTCCGACGGTACCGAGAGAAGAGGAACCCGGCCTCTTCCAGCAGCGATGCGAGGAAAAAACGTTCCGGCACGGCGACCCCGGGGCCCCCGGCAATCCGCTGAGCGTCACCCGCAGTAAGCATCGGGGAGATCGTCAGGCACAGCTCGTCCAGCGCCCCGGCCGCCACGAACTGGCCGAGCAGCCGGGGCCCGCCCTCGGTGAGCTGGCGCCGCAGCCCCCGGTCGGCCAGCTCGCGCACCACCCGGGCCGGGTCCACCCGGGCGCCCTCGCCCGCGATCACGACCTCCGCGCCCGCTTTCCGGGCCGCCTCGATCCGGTCGGCGGGGGCCCCTGCGCCGGTCACCACGAGCGTGGGGACGAGCGGCCCGGTGAACAGCGGCAGCGAGAAGTCCAGGTCCAGGGAGCCGCTCACCACCGCGACGGCGGGCGCGGGGCCCTGCCCGGCCGCCGTTCGCCGCGCGGCGAACGCCTCCCGGGCACGGGCCGGACGGTACCCCTCCAGGCGTACGGTCTCGGCCCCGGCGATCACCACGTCGGCCAGGCCCCGCAGCGTGCCGAAGATCCGCATGTCGGAGGCGCAGGAGATGGGCTGCGAGCGGCCGTCGTGCTGGGCGGCCCCGTCGAGGGTGGAGACCATGTTAGCGCGCAGCCAGGGGGCCGCGGCGGGGAGGTCCGAGGGGTACGCGTACGCCTCGGCCAGTTCGTCGAGGCTCCACTCGCGGTCGGTGAGCGGCCCGGGCGGGTTCTCCCCCCCCGGGGCGCCCGTTGTTGTCAGGTCCGTCACAGGGAACAGGCTTCGCATGGGTTGCAGTCTGGCACGGGCCTTAGGGTGGAGAGTTGTGTCGTCATCCACCGCGTTTCCGGGGCAGAGCCCCCTTGCCGAAACGGCCCCGCTGTCCCTGTGCGCCCGCGAGCCGCACGTCCCCGCCGACCGTCTGGTCGCCGAGATGGTGCCGCCGCCGCGCTTCGACTCGGTGCGCTTCGACACGTACGTGCCCGACCCGAACCAGCCCAGCCAGAGCGAGGCCGTCACGGTCCTGGCCGGCTTCGCCGCCGGGCTCGGTGGGGCACACGCGACGGGTTCCGGCCGCCGCAAGTGGTTCGGGAGCAAGAAGCCGGCCGCGCCGACCGGGCCGCGCGGGGTGTATCTGGACGGCGGCTACGGCGTCGGCAAGACCCACCTGCTGGCCTCCCTGTGGCACGCCACGCCCGCCGAGCCGTCGCTCAAGGCGTTCGGCACGTTCGTGGAGCTGACAAACCTTGTGGGCGCGCTGGGCTTCCAGCAGACCGTGCGGACCCTCAGCGGGCACCGGCTCCTGTGCATCGACGAGTTCGAGCTGGACGACCCGGGCGACACCGTGCTGGTCTCCTCGCTGCTCAGCCGGCTCGTGGAGGCCGGAGTGGCGCTGGCCGCGACCTCGAACACGCTGCCGGGCAAGCTCGGCGAGGGCCGGTTCGCCGCGGCCGACTTCCTGCGGGAGATCCAGGGCCTGTCCGCGCACTTCCGCCCGCTGCGGATCGACGGCGAGGACTACCGGCACCGGGGTCTGCCCGAGGCCCCGCCGCCGTACACCGACGAGCAGGTGACCCGGGCCGCGTACGCCACGCCGGGCGCGTCGCTGGACGACTTCCCGGGGCTGCTGGAGCACTTGGCGAAGGTGCACCCGAGCCGGTACGGCGCGCTCACCGACGAGCTGGGCGCGGTCTGCCTGACCGGGGTGACGGCGGTGCCCGACCAGTCGACCGCGCTGCGCCTGGTGGTGCTGGCCGACCGGCTGTACGACCGGGAGGTGCCGGTGCTCGCCTCCGGGCTGCCGTTCGACCAGCTGTTCAGCGACGAGATGCTGAACGGCGGGTACCGGAAGAAGTACTTCCGGGCGATCTCCCGGCTGACGGCGCTGGCACGTGACGCGAAGGGGCTGGTGGCGCAGTAGGTTCGGGGGCGTAACGCAACGGGACACCGCGAAGTGCCCCTTGTTATCCCGTACAACCGCGCACACCGTTCGAAGGGATCCAGCATGGCTACCACGCGTCAGGCGCACACGGTCTGGGAAGGCAACCTGATCGAGGGCAAGGGGGTCGTCTCCCTCGACTCCTCCGGCGTCGGTGAGTACGACGTCTCCTGGCCGTCCCGCTCCGAGGCGGCGAACGGCAAGACCAGCCCGGAGGAGCTGATCGCGGCCGCGCACTCCAGCTGCTTCTCGATGGCGCTCTCCCACGGCCTCGCGGGGGCCGGCACCCCGTCCACCAAGCTGGAGACGAAGGCCGAGGTCACCTTCCAGCCCGGCACCGGCATCACCGGCATCCACCTGACGGTCGAGGGCACGGTCCCCGGCCTGGACGAGGAGGCCTTCGTGAAGGCCGCCGAGGACGCCAAGGCGAACTGCCCGGTCAGCCAGGCGCTGACGGGCACGAAGATCACGCTGTCGGCCAAGCTGGCCTGACGGACGGCCTCGCCGCCCGGTTCGGCGTCACCGGCCCGGTTCGGCGTCACCGGCCCGGCCTCTCGGGCGAGCCGGCCCGGCCGCCGGCGTACGGCTGCTCCCATCAGGGCCGTCCCAGCAGCAACACGAGGCGCGGGGGTGCGCATGGTTCCCCCCGCGCCTCTGTGCGTGCTACACACGTGCGGGTCACTTCACCTGTCCGCCAACAGGGAGTCACCTCATGTCAACCGCACCCCGCTCCACCGCAACCCGACGTCAGGTCCTGGCCGGCAGCGGCGCAGCCGCCGCGATCGCCTTCACGGGGGCCTTCTCCGAACTCTTCGCGGGCACGGCAGCCGCGCGCGGCCACGGCGGCTACGGCCCCCTCGTCCCCGATCCGGACGGTCTGCTCGACCTGCCGAAAGGATTCCGCTACCGGGTGCTGTCCCGGGAGGGCGAGCCGCTGCGCTCCGGCGAGGGGCCGGTGCCGAGCAACCACGACGGCATGGCCGCTCTGCCCGGCCGCCACGGCCGGATCCACCTCGTCCGCAACCACGAGAACCGGCACACGGCCGAGATCGGTGTGCCGACGATTGCGGGGCTGACGTACGACCCGGCGGCCAAGGGCGGCTGTACGTCGCTGGAGCTGGACGGCCGCAACAAGGTGCTCGGCGAGCGCGTCGCCATCGCGGGTACGGCGGTCAACTGCGCGGGCGGGCCGACCCCTTGGCGCACCTGGCTGACCTGCGAGGAGAACGAGGACAAGGCCGGGACCAACGGGTACACCAAGGACCACGGCTTCATCTTCGAGGTGGACGGCGCCGATCCGCGCCGCACCGGGGCCGTGCCGCTGACCGCGATGGGCCGCTTCCAGCACGAGGCGATCGCCGTCGACCCGAAGTCGGGGATCGTGTACGAGACGGAGGACGCGTTCGACAAGCCGTTCGGGCTCTTCTACCGCTTCCTGCCCGAGAAGCCGCTCGGCGGCACCGGTTCGTTGCGGGCGGGCGGGGCGCTGGAGGCGATGCGGGTGCCGGGCGTGCCGGACCTGTCGGTGGTGCAGGAGACGGGGACCAGCTTCGACCGGATCGAGTGGGTGCCCGTACCGGATCCGCTGGCGGCCGAGACCCCGATCCGGCTCCAGGACTTCGGCCCGAAGGGCATCACGCACGCCCAGAAGCTGGAGGGGTGCTACTGGGGCGGCTCGTCCGTCTACTTCGTCTCCAGCTTCGCCCACCGCGACGAGGGCTCGGCGGCCGACCACTACGGGCAGGTGTGGCGCTACGAGCCGAAGAAGCGCCGGCTGACCCTGGTGGTGATCTTCGGCCCGGACACCGACATCCAGCTGCCCGGCGAGTCCCCCGACAACATCTGCCTCGCGGCCGACGGCGGGCTGATGGTCTGCGAGGACGGCGGCGGCGCGCAGCACGTGCTCGGGGTGACCCGGCGGGGCGAGGTGTACACGATGGCGCGCGGGCGGCAGAACATCGGGACGCCCGAGGAGCCGGAGTGGGGCGAGTTCGCGGGGGTCACGTTCTCGCCGGACGGTTCGACGATGTACGTGAACTGCTACACGCCGGGGACGACGTTCGCGGTGACGGGGCCATGGTGCTGAGGTAGCTCTCCCCGCGGGGACGCCGGAGCGCCATTACTCGTAATGACCGTATTGTCAGATATTTTCCGTGGGTGATCACTGCTGCGCGGAAGATGCGGAAGACGACGACTCTGACGGTCGCGGGGGTGCTGACCGGCGCCGCCCTGGCCGGGTGCGGGGGGTCCGCCCCCGCACCCGCTCCCCCGCCCACCCCTACGGCTCCGGCCCCCGTCGCTCCGGAGAAGCCGCCCACGATGGCCCCCGGCCCGGCGGGCCGCACCCCGGTCTTCGAGCGGAGGCCGACCGGCGGGAACGGCTCGGGCGCGGCGGCGGAGAAGGTCGTGGCGCTCACGTTCGACGCCGACATGACGGCCGATCAGGGCCCCCGGGCGGCCTCTGGCGAGCGGTTCGACAACCCGGAGCTGGTCGCGGTGCTGCGCCGGCTGAAGGTGCCCTCCACCGTCTTCATGACCGGACGCTGGGCCGAGGAGTACCCGGCGCAGGCGAAGGCCATCGGCGCGGATCCCTTGTTCGAGGTCGCCAACCACTCGTACAGCCACCACGCCTTCAGCTCCCCCTGTTACGGCCTGCCGGTGGTGGGGAAGACCGCGATGACCCGCGACGTGGAACGCGCCTTCACGGCGTTCCGGAAGGCGGGGGTGCGGAACGTGGTGCCGTACTTCCGCTTCCCCGGCGGCTGCTACGACGACACGGCGCTGCGCGCGCTGGCCTCGGCGAACGTGACGGCGGTGCAGTGGGACGTGGTCAGCGGAGACGCCTTCGCCACGGACGCGGACGCGGTGGCCGAACAGGTGCTGGACGGGGTGCGGCCGGGTTCGCTGGTGGTGATGCACTGCACCCGCAGCGCGGCCCCGGCCACCGAGGCGGCGGTACGCCGGATCGTGCCGGAACTGCGCGAGCGCGGCTACCGGTTCGTGAAGGTGTCGGAGCTGATGGACGACCGCCCGTGACAGGAGGTCACTCCCGTGAGTTTATGGCGACAGCCCACGAAAGGTTTTTGCCTCATGATCGATGAATTGGCCAAGGACAACCTGCACGGGAGGCTGCGGCGGGACCGCGAAGCGCTGCTCTGGAAGCTCGACGGCCTGTCCGAGTACGACGCCCGCCGACCGTTGACGGCGACCGGGACCAACCTCCTCGGCCTGGTCAAACACGTGGCCACCGTCGAGGCCCGGTACTTCGGCGAGGTCTTCGACCGTCCTTCCCCGGAACCGCTGTGCCGGTGGCATGACTCCGACGGCAGCGATCAGTGGGCGGCCGAGGACGAGACCCGCGACCAGATCATCGGGTTCTACCGACGCACGTGGGAGCACGCGGACGCCACGATCGACGCTCTTCCCCTCGACGCCCCCGGCCAGGTGCCGTGGTGGCCGGAGCCTCACCGCAAGACGAACCTGTTCGCCGTCATGGTCCATGTCCTCGGCGAGTCCATCCGGCACACCGGGCAGGCCGACATCCTGCGCGAGGGGCTCGACGGCCGGACCGGGCTGCGCGCCGAGCACGAGCAGCCGGTCGACGAGGAAGCCCGCGCGGCCTACTGCGCCAAGATCGAGCAGGCCGCCCGATCGGCCGCCCCGATCAAGGCCTAGCCGGAGCAGGCCGTGCGGCCCGCCTCCTGCCAGGCGCAGACCGGGCAGAGCGTGGCGCCCTTCGTCGACTCCGGGTACTCGGTCGGCTCGCGGCACAGCACGCACTCGGCGTACGGAGCGCCCTCGGCGGCTCCGGCGGGCGGGGTCGGCGGGGCAGACGCGGTCGGCCCCGGAGCCTCGCAGTACGTGTCGTCCGTGTCGTCCATGTCCACGTTCACGAGCCTACTCACCCGTGCCGGGCGGCGAGCCGGCAGACGAGAAACGCCACCGCCCCGGCGAGCACCGCCGCCCCGAGCGACGGCAGGACGGGCGGCTGGAACGTCCCGGTCCGCGATCCCGTGACCAGGGCGGTGACCGCGTACCGCGCTGGGGATCCGGTGGTCACGAGGGCGAGGAGCGACCCGAGCACGGCCGCCGCGACCGACCAGCCCCGGCGGACCGGCACCGGGCGGGAGCTGAGCGCCCCCACAGCCGCCCCCAGCAGTACGCAGCACAGGGCGGCGAGCAGTCCGGCGAGCGCGGCGGACGGCCGGGAGACCGCCCGGGCGCCGTCGTCGGTGACCGGGCTGCTGACGAGCAGCACGACAGCGGTCGTCACCACGGCGAGCACCGCAGCGCAGCCCATCGCGGTGAGCAGCGCGGCCAGGTGGACCCGCCGGGGCCCCACGGCGGCCGAGGCGACTGTCCGGGCGGCGGGCGGCTCCTGGCCGACGCAGAGGTGAACGGCCCATGCGGTGACGGGCAGCAGGGCGGCGGCCGAGACGCCGAGCGAGCCCAGCACGGGCTGCCCGCCCTGTACGCCGACCGCGAGGACGGCCGCGTACAGCAGGAGGGGCGCCAGCCAGCGCTGGGAGCGGACGAGCAGGGCGGCCTGGTAGCGGAGGAGGGCGGTCATGGTGATTCCGACACCTCGGCTGCTGCCTCGGGTGGCGTGGCCGGTGCGGGGGCGGCGGCCTGCACGGGTGCCTCCTCCGGGACGACCTGCCGGATGTGCCAGGGCGGGCGGGCCGTCAGCAGGGCTTCCAGGAGCGCGTCGGAGTACGGCGCAGGAACGGTGAGGCGTACGGAGCCGGAGCCCGAGCCGGATCCGGAGCCCGAGCCGGAGCCCGGTCCGGAACCGGAGCCCGAGCCCGGTCCGGAACCGAAGCCCGGTCCGGAGCCCGGCCCGGGGCCCGAGCCGGAACCGGAGCCCGGTCCGGGGCCCGAGTAGGGGCCCCAGCCCGAGCCCGGCCCGGAGTCCGGCCCAAAGCTCAGGCCAGAGCCGGGGCGGGAGTCCGCGCCGGTGCACTCGTCGGCCTGCCGCTCCCGGATCGGGCCGCCCGGCAGATCCGCCGGCAGCACCGCGCCGGGCGGGCCCACGGCCTCGATCAGGACCCGGGGGCCGCTGGTGGGTCCGGTCGCCGCCGAAGCGGTCACCGTGCGCACCCCGCCGCCCCCGGTCCGCAGAGTGAGGCCGGCCGCCCCGGCGAGGCGTCGCGGGTCGTGGTCGACGAAGACGACGGTGCCGCCGGCCGCGACACGTTCGGCCACGGCGCGGTCGAGTTCGGCGCGGGCGGCGGTGTCGAGCCCGGTCCATGCCTCGTCCAGGACCAGCAGGTCCGGGGCGGCGAGCAACGCCTGGGCGACGGCGACCTTCTGGCTGGTGCCCTTGGAGAGTTCGGCGAGCGGCGTACGGGCGTGCTCCGCCGCCCCGAACCGGGTCAGCCACTCCCCCGCCCGCCGCTTCGCCTCCGCGGTCCGCAGTCCGTGGATCCGGCCGAGGTGGACGAGGTAGCCGGTGGCGGTCAGGGGCAGTGCCGCCGGGAAGCGCTCGGGGACGTACGCCGTACGGGCCGGGCGGCCGGTGATCCGCCCCTCGGCCGGTGCGTCGATCCCGGCGAGCAGCCGCAGCAGGGTCGACTTCCCGGCGCCGTTGCCGCCCTCCACCCGGACCAGGGCCCGGGCGGGCAGGGCTAGGTCGACCCCGCGCAGCACCCAGCGCCCGCCGAAGCCGTACCGGTGGCCCACCCCCCGTAGCTCCAGGCTCAGTTGGAGGTCTTCTCGGGCCGGGCCTCGCTCGGCCGCACGATGACGAAACCCTCGCCCTGGAGCATCAGCTGTACGGCCTCGCCGGAGCCGCCGCGCACCATCGAGCCGACGCTCTGGGAGCGGTTGAGGCTGGTCGTGAGCTGTTGGCTCCAGCCGACGACCGCGTCCGTGTCCACGTACACCGGCTGGGCGGCCGTCACGGGGATCACGATCGGGGTGCCCTCGCACATCAGGCCGAGCTTCCCGTAGCCCGTGAAGACGCTGTTGAAGAGGCCGCCGCCGACCATGCCGGCGCCCTTCACGGTCTTGATCTCGTAGGAGAGCGTGGGGTCGAAGCACAGGACGTTGCGGCCGTTGATGGTGATCGAGTCGCCCTGGTCCAGCTCCACGATGAAACAGTTCGCCGCCTCGTGGGCGAACCACGCCTCGCCCTGGCCCCGGACCGCCATCAGCGCGAGGCCCTCGCCGGTGACCGCGCGCTTGAGCATGCCGCCGATGCCCTGGCCCTTGCGCTCGAACTGGAGGTTGCCGCGGAAGGCGATCATCGAGCCCTGCCGGGCGTGCATCTCCCCGTTGACGGCGTACTTGATCGACTTGGCGTTCTGCAGGGTCATGCCGGGGGCGGTGGCCGGCTGGGCCATGTGCTCGCTGGAAAAGAGATCGCTCTTCATGCGGAGCATCCTCACCCGGACCCGTTCGTTCCGCCAAGCAGGTGAACCGTCCCGCCTGGCAGACTGGGACGGTGACCAGCAACGACACCCCTGTCTCCGAAAGCCCGTTCCACAACGGTCCGACCGACCGCGACCAGGCGCCGCAGTTCGTGCTGCCGCTGGTGCTCCACCTGGAGAAGACGGACCCGCCCGCCCGCACCGACGCGCTGCGGGCCGCCGCCCGCGCGGTGCTGACGATCCTCTCCGACGAGCGGTCCCTCGGGGACGGCGAGTGGGCGGCGGCGATGCGGGACTGGCAGGACGCCCGGATCCGCAAGGTCGTGCGCCGGGCGCGCGGCGCGGAGTGGCGCAAGGCCGCGGCGCTGGACGGCATCACGGTGACGGGCGAGGACGGCGCGGAGGTACGGGTGTTCCCGCCGATCCCGCTGGACGGCTGGCCCAAGGAGCTGGCCAAGCTCCAGGTGTCGGGCACCGACCTGGAGGACCCCGAGCCGCCCGCCGCACCCGATCTCTCGGGCCCGATGCTGTGGCTGAACCCCGATGTCGACATGTCGGCGGGCAAGACGATGGCCCAGGCCGGGCACGGTGCGCAGCTCGCCTGGTGGGAGCTGTCCGACACCGAGCGCAAGGCCTGGCGCGAGGCCGGGTTCCCGCTCTCCGTGGCCACCCCCGGGGCGGAGCGCTGGCGGGAGCTGACGGTGAGCGGGCTGCCGGTGGTGCGCGACGCGGGGTTCACCGAGGTCGCCCCGGGGTCCTGCACGGTCGTCGCCGACCATCCGGCGCTGCGCCGCTGAACATTTCTGGTTCCTTCTCCGTATCTCCCGGTACTGCCCTGTCGGCATTACCGCCAAGTAGCCTGCACAGCCGGTCGATTGGCGGTTGATTGACGCCTGTTCGATCGACGCTGTCACGCTTAGGCCCGGGAGACACCTTGTTGCGACGCATCAACGGCACGGCCCTCATCATCGCGGCCCTGGTCGCCACCCTCGGCGCGCTCGCGTTCCCCGTCTGGTCCTACGCGGACCGTTCGGGCACCGGCGAGGCGAATCTCAACGCCTCCAGCGTCGCCACCCAGTGGGGGCCGCTCTCCGCGACCGACCGGGACTTCCTGGTCAAGGTGCGGCTGGCCGGACTGTGGGAGCTGCCCGCCGGGCAGCAGGCGATCGAACGGGCCCCCAGCGAGGCGACGAAGGCCGCCGGGGACCACCTCGTCGTCGGGCACACGGACCTGGACCGGCGGGCCCGGGACGTCGCGGCGAAGCTCGGGGTGGAGCTGCCCAACCAGCCGACCGCCCAGCAGCAGGAGTGGTTGCGGGAGCTGACGGCGGCGAGCGGGGACACGTACGAGCGGAAGTTCGCCAATATCCTGCGGGCCGCCCACGGCAAGGTCTTCGGCCTGATCGGCCAGGTCCGCCACACCACCCGGAACACGCTGATCCGGCAGTTGGCGAGCGACGCCAACCAGACCGTGCTGGACCACATCACCATGCTGGAGGCCACCGGGTTCGTCGACTTCGACGCCCTGGCGCGCGAGGCGGCGAGCGGGTCGACGGCCAGTCCTTCGGGCCCGTCGATGCCCCGGGACGGGCAGGCCCCCCTGGCCCCGGTGCCGGCGACGCCGACCGGCGACCAGTCCTTCACCTCGCGCCCGGTGCCGCCCACGATGATGCCGATGCCGTAACGAGGGCGGCGGTCCCGGAACCTCAAATGAAGCTCTGAACGTCCCCCTGGTCGGGTTCATCGCCGCGCGACGGGGCCATGACCCCGGGACAGAACGAGGTGAGCGGGGGGACGGGGGACGTCATGGAACTGGGCATCGGTATCGGCTGGCGGCCGGAGATCGCGGGCGAGGTGGAGGCGCTGACCGGGATCGACTGGGTCGAGGCGGTCGCGGAGAACCTCTGCGCCGACCATCTTCCGGACTCCCTGCTACGGCTCCGCGAGCGCGGGGTCACGGTCGTGCCGCACGGGGTGGCGCTCGGTCTCGGCGGCGCGGACCGCCCGGACCCCGACCGGCTCGCCGGTCTCGCGGCGCGTGCCGAACTGCTGGGGACGCCGCTGGTGACCGAGCACATCGCGTTCGTACGGGCCGGGGGGCCGCTGACCGCGTCGCCGAGGCTGGAGGCCGGGCATCTGCTGCCGGTGCCCCGCACCTGGGACGCGCTGGACGTGCTGTGCGAGAACGTGCGGATCGCCCAGGACTCGCTGCCGGTGCCGCTCGCCCTGGAGAACATCGCCGCGCTGATCACCTGGCCGGACGAGGAGATGACCGAGGGACAGTTCCTGGCGGAGCTGGTCGAGCGGACCGGGGTGCGGCTGCTCATCGATGTGGCCAACCTGCACACCAATCACGTCAACCTCGGCCAGGACCCGGCGAAGGCGCTGGACGAGCTGCCGGTGGAGGCCATCGCGTACGTCCATGTGGCGGGCGGGGTCGAGAAGAACGGCGTCTGGCACGACACGCACGCCCACCCGGTGTCCGAACCCGTCCTGGAGGTGCTGGCCGAGCTGCGCTCCCGGGTCGACCCGCCGGGCGTGCTGCTGGAGCGGGACGACGCCTTCCCGCCGGCCGGGGAGCTGGCGGGCGAACTGGACGCGATCCGGGCGACGTTGCGGAGTGCCGCGCCCTCGGTGGGCCCGGAGCGGGACCGGGGGACGCCGAGGAAGGCCGCGCCCTCGGTGGACCCGGGTCACGGCCCCGGGCAGGTGGCATCCTCGGCGGACCCGAGGCCCGTCGCGAGCGCGGTCCCGAGCGCGGACTCGCGCCCCGACCCGGCTCCCGCGTCCGACGACACCGCCGGCGCCGGGGCCCGTACAGCCGCTCCCACCCCCGCCCTCGCCGGCACCCGGGACCGTACCGCCGTCGCGCAGACCGCCCTGCTCTCCGCTCTCGTGGCCGGTACGCCGGCCCCCGAGGGCTTCGACCACCGGCGGCTGCGGGTGCAGAGCCGGGCGCTGGCCGCCAAGCGCGCCGACGTCGTCGCCAAGGTGGCCCCCGAACTGCCGGAGATCGTCGGCGACGGCTACCGCGCCGCGTTCCTCGCGTACGCCGGGAGCCGCCCGATGTCCGGTGGCTACCGCCGTGACGCCCTGGACTTCGCGGAGCACGTGCTCATCGCGGGCGGTCCCGCCGATCCGGTGGCGCGGCGCCGGCTGACGTACTGGTGGCAGGACCGTTCGGGCGCCCGGCCCCCGCGCCGTACGACCCGTCTGGTCCGGGCGGCCCGTGCCGTCCTCGTGGGGAAGTGACCGCCATGAACACGCTCGCTCTGCTGGCGACCCTCGGGGTCGTCGTCTCGTCCATGCTGCTCGTCGTCAAGGCGGTGGCCGAGCGGTCCCGCCGCCCCTCTCCGGGCCCCCGCCCCGAACTTCACGACCTGTACGAGGTCGCGTTCCTGAACGGCGGTCCGGCCAGGGTCGTCGACACCGCCCTGACCGCCCTGCACGCGGACGGCCGGCTGGTCGTCGGCGGGCCGGGCATCGTCGCCGTACAGCGGGCACAGGCGAACGACCCGGTGGAACGCGCGGTGTTCCAGGAGCTGGCCGCCGCCCCGAACGGCGCCCTGCACGTCCTGCGGGAAGCGGTGATGCGGCACCCGGCGGTCCAGGAGGTCGGCGACGCGCTCGCGGCGCGCGGGCTGCTGGTGGCGCCCCACCGGCTCCGCCCGCTGCGGCGGTGGGGGATGACCCAGGGGATCGTGTGCCTGATCGCTGTGCCGCTGAGCATGTTGCTGACGTTCGTCCAGTTCGCCACGGACGACTCCCTGGACTTCTCGGTCCCGTTCATCATGAAGATGCTGCCCGCGATCGTGATCGGCTCATTCACCGGGCTGATCGTCGCCAACTCCGCCGCGGGCCGCCTCACTGCGTCGGGGCGGCACGCCGCCCAGGCGTTCCGGGCCGCCTACGCCTACGTGGTGACCCCCGCCCATCTCGTCGCCACCCTGGGTCTGCGCGCTCTGCCGGACCCGGTGTTCCAGGCCCAGTTGACGGCCGCGGCACGGCTGAGCGCTCCGCGCCGACGCTCCTCCGCGCGCGTCGGCGGGTCCACGGCGACGGGTGTCACCGCCGTCGGCGCGGCGACGGTCTGGTGCGCCGCGTCCCATCCCGGCGGCTCCAGCTGCGGCGGTTCGACCGGGGGCGGGTCCGGGTCGAGCTGCGGGGGCGGCTCCGGGTGCTCCTCGGGGTCCGGGTGCGGAGGCGGCGGCGGGTCGAGCTGCGGCAGCTCAGGGGGTTCCAGCTGTGGGGGCGGGGGCGGCGGCTGCGGCGGTGGGGGCGGCGGCTCCTGAAGCGCCCCCTAAAGCCTGAATCAGTCGCGTATGTACGGACTTTGATCGGCCGTCAGGGTGGATTCCAGTGACATTCCGGGGCGGTGCTGGACATATTCGCCCGGCCGCCCGACCCTTCCTCTCCGCATCCGCAGAGAGGCCCCCGCGCGTGAGAACTGCTGCGCTCTACACATCGATCGGCTCCCTGGTCCTGTCCGCCCTCGCCTCCGCTCCGGCGGGGGCCTGGGAACGCCCTGGTTCCGCCGAGGCCCGGGGCACCGCGATCGCCGCCGCCCGGGCCACGGCCGCCGGGATCGACTTCGCCGCCTGCCCCGAGGAGGAGATGCTCCCGGACTCCCTGAAGTGCGGCACGGTCAAGGTGCCCCTCGACTACGCGGAGCCGGACGGGCGGCAGCTCGAACTGACCGTCAGCCGGACGCCCGCCACCGGTCCGGCAAAGGAGCGGCAGGGCGCGTTCGTCTACAACCCGGGCGGCCCCGGCGCGTCCAGCATCACCTTCCCGCTGGCCGGGGAGCTGCCGGAGTGGAAGGAGATCGCGGAGGCGTACGACCTGGTCGGCTACGCCCCGCGCGGCGTCAACGGCTCCTCCGCCCCGCTGAGTTGCCAGGACCCCGCCGCGTACACGAAGGGCCCGACCGACGCACCGACCCATCCGACCGAGGCGGACAAGGAGCGGCGCGTCGCCCGTGCGAAGGCGTACGCGCAGGGCTGCGCGGAGCACGCGGGCGCGACGCTGCGGCACTACACCTCGCTGAACAACGCCCGGGACCTGGACGTGCTGCGGGCCGCGCTCGGCGAGAGCCGGCTGACGTTCATGGGGGCCTCGTACGGGACGTACTTCGGCGCGCTGTACGCGACGCTGTTCCCCTCCCACGTACGACGGATGGTCTTCGACTCGGCGGTCGACCCGGGCCCGGAGCAGATCTGGTACCGCTCCAACATGGGCCAGTCGCTGGCCTTCGAGACGCGCTGGGAGGACTTCCGCCGCTGGGTCGCCAAGCACGACGACGTGTACCACCTGGGGACCACCCCCGAGGCGGTGCAACGGCGCTACGACGAGGTGCGCGCCGAGCTGGCGGTGAAGCCGGCCGGCGGCAAGGTCGGGCCGGGGCAGCTGCACTCGGCGTTCCTGGGGGCCGGTTACTACGACGACTACTGGGCGATGCGGGCGACGGCCCTGTCGGAGTACGTCCGGGGCAACCCGGAGCCGCTGGTCGCGCAGGCCTCCCCGCGTGCGGTGGCGGCGAAGGACAACGAGAACGCCCAGGCGGTGTACACGGCCGTCGAGTGCAACGACGCGCCCTGGCCCGAGGACTTCGCGGTGTGGGACCGCGACCACACCGAGCTGGCGCGCGTCGCGCCGTTCGAGGCCTGGGACAACGCCTTCACCAATCTGCCGTGCGCTTTCTGGCCCGCGCCCCGGCAGCGGCCGCTGGACGTCCGGGTCGGGTGGGGCGAGCTGCCGCCGGTGCTGATCCTGGCGGCGGAGCGGGACGCCGCGACCCCGTACAAGGGGGCGCTGGAGCTGCGGAAGCGGCTCCCCGGGTCCTCGCTGGTGACGGAGCGGGACGCGGGGACGCACGGCGTCGGCGGGGCCGGGAACGCCTGCGTGGACGACCATCTGCGCCGGTATCTGCTGACCGGCGAGGTGCCGGGGCGGGGTGCGGACTGCGCCGCGCACCCGGAGCCGAACCCGGTGTCGCTGGACTGATCCGGAGGTCGGCGGGCGTACGGAGCGGGGGCCGCCGCACCTGCACC
>NZ_JBHXJG010000144.1:0-18427 GCF_042723425.1 Streptomyces sp. NPDC058375
CGTGTCGCCGTCACGCCGCCCGGTCACCACACCGTCGTTGACCGACACCTCGGACAGCAGCGTCACCTGCGGCACACCCAGCCGCTCCGCCAACAACGCCGGCAGCACACCCATCACACCGTCCGTGGAGGCCATACCGCAGATCACCAGGTCGTAGCCGGTCTTCTCGACCGCCTTCGCCAGAACCAGCGACGTCCCCATCACATCACTGCCGTGCAGATCGTCGTCCTCGACGTGAACCGCCTTGTCCGCACCCATCGACAACGCCTTGCGCAACGCGTCCTTGGCATCCTCCGGACCCACCGTCACCACGGTGATCTCCGCATCGTCCGCCTCGTCAGCGATCTGCAACGCCTGCTCGACCGCGTACTCGTCCAGCTCCGACAACAGACCGTCGACATCCTCACGGTCCAGCGTCAGGTCATCGGCGAAACGCCGGTCACCGGTCGCGTCGGGCACGTACTTCACACAGACAACGATCCTCAAGCTCACGCCGGCTCTCCTACTGCATCGTCATTTCCGGGCTGCCTTGTTGCACGCAGCATAGGCGCCTTGTCGGGCCGGATCCGGTCAGGACGACCGAGGCTCCGCGCCCGATATTACTCGCCAGTACACCCAGTCCGTTACCCCTGGGCAACCGCACCGCACTGTGACCTTGCCGACGCGGCAGGCCTGTGCGGGTCCTCAGTCTCGCAGAGCCGTGAACCGTCCCTGGTGGTAGACCAGCGGGCGACCGGCCTCGGAGGGCGCGCCCGTCACGGCCTCGGCGATGACGATGCGGTGGTCCCCGGCCGGGACACGGGTCACGACGCGGCAGACGAGCCAGGCGGACACGTCCGCCAGCAGTGGAACGCCTTCGGGCCCGCTGCTCCAGTCGGTCGACGGGCCGAAGCGGTCGGCTCCGCTGCGGGCGAAGGTCGCGGCCAGTTCCCGCTGGTGCTCGCCGAGTATGTGGACGCCGACGTACGCGGCCTCGGAGAGCACGGGCCAACTGGAGGACGACGTACCGATGCCGAAGGAGATCAGCGGGGGCTCGGCGGCGACGGAGGTCAGCGAGGTGGCGGTGAAGCCGACCGGGCGCTCCCCCGCGGCGGTGATCACGGCGACGCCGGCGGCGTGGCGGCGGAAGACGGAGCGGAAGAGTTCGGGCGTGGCGGCCGTGGGAGCGGGGGCGAGATCGGGCGTTGCCGTCATGGAGGTGTCCTTCTGCGGGAGTGGCGTACGGGTCCGTGGGTGCTCATACACCCGGACAGCGCGCACTCGCGTAGCGTGCGAGGTCCACATGGACCCGGCAGTGAAGAAGGAGTTCTGGCGGCATAACGTCAGACTGACGATGCGTGGTGGGCGCAGTCAAGGGCGTTCCGGAATGTGGGAGATGCGTCACGGTCCGTCATATGGCGTGCCCCAGCGCCGCGACGACGTCGACCGTGCGGGGCTGGCCGGTTGCCCGGCGGACCACCTCGCCCTCGGCGTCGAGCACCAGGACGGTCGGCGTCTTCGTGATGTCCAGCTCCCGCACCAGGGCGAGGTGGGCCTCGGCGTCGACCTCGATGTGGGCGACGCCGTCGACCATCCCGGCCACCTCGATGAGCGTGCGGCGGGTGGCCCGGCACGGCTGGCAGAAGGCGCTGGAGAACTGGACGAGCGTCGCGCGTTTCCCCAGTTCCGCGCCGAGTCGGTCTGCGTCGAGTCGCTGTCCGTGTGTCCGGCGGTCCACCTGGTGCCTCCTGATCAGAGCTCTTCGTAAGGGGTCAGCACCGGTCGCCGCCGGGGCATTCCCGCAGCTCCCGGGGGACGCGCACGTGACGAGAATCTCGCGCCCCGGCTCCGCCGGGACTGGCCAGCGGCCCGCGCATGGGGCACCATCGCCACAATGCCGAAAACCTACGGCTGCGTAACTTCCGCCGGGAGAACCCTCCCCAGGCACTGAAGAAGGGTCTTCCCCAGATGGCAGAACTCGTCTATCGACCGGTCATCGGCGCCGCTCGCACCATGTTCAAGGCGCTCGACCTGAAGATCGACACTCAGGGTTCGGAGCACATCCCGAAGACCGGTGGTGCGGTGCTGGTCAGCAATCACATCAGCTATCTCGACTTCATCTTCACCGGCCTCGGCGCGCTTCCGCAGAAGCGGCTCGTCCGGTTCATGGCGAAGGAGTCGGTCTTCCGGCACAAGATCTCCGGTCCGCTGATGCGGGGAATGAAGCACATCCCGGTCGACCGCAACCAGGGCGAGGACGCCTACGCGCACGCGCTGAAGTCGTTGCGTTCGGGCGAGATCGTCGGCGTGTTCCCCGAGGCCACCATCTCTCAGTCCTTCACGCTGAAGAGCTTCAAGTCGGGTGCCGCGCGCCTGGCCCAGGAGGCCGGGGTTCCGCTGATCCCGATGGCGCTCTGGGGCACGCAGCGGATCTGGACGAAGGGGCGGCCGCGCAACTTCCAGCGCAGCCACATCCCGATCACCATCCGGGTCGGCGAGCCCGTGGAGGCGCCCGCCGACCAGTACGCGGGCGCCATCACCCGGCGGCTGCGGGAGCGGGTCCAGGAGCTGCTGGAGGCGGCGCAGCGGGCGTACCCGGTGCGCCCGAAGGACGCGAGCGACACCTGGTGGGTGCCGGCCCATCTCGGTGGTACGGCCCCGACCCCCGCCGAGGTGCGCGAGCTCGGCTGACGGCCGCCCCGGGGACGGGGCGGCGTCGCTCTCACTTCATCGCGGTGGGTGGACGGTGATCCGCGCGCCGGGGCTCAGCTGCTCCAGGGTCGCGGCGAGTTCGGCGCCCGCGGCGTCGAGCTCGCCGTTCGTCATGGGTGCGAGGCCCTCCAGCAGGAAGAGGGCGTTGACCGACTCCTCGGTGAGCCGGGTGCGTACGCCCTGGCGCCAGTTCCAGCGGCGGCAGGTGACGCCCGCGTCGTCGCACCAGACGACTTCGCCGGGCTCGGGGTGCTCCACGCTCTCCTCGCCGCCGGCGACGGTGGGGAACGATTCGTCACCCGTCGCGCGGATCAGCCGCATTCCGCCCTTGATGTGGTCGGTGTCCTCGCCGCCGACCGGGACGAGGTGGGCGACGCTGATCGCGTTGTAGGCGTCGACCAGCAGGTTGATCCGGGGCAGCCCGCCGTCTGCGAGGGCGCGGCGGGCGAGCGCCTCCGCCGAATTGCGGGTGCGGGAGGGCTTGGCCCCGAAGTCCCCGTAGGCCGCGCGCCAGGCCACCATGTGCGGGTCCTCGTGCGGGGCGCGGCCGTCCAGGCGTTCGGTGAGCCTGCGGGCGGCGGCGTCCAGCAGGGCGGAGCTGCGTGCGTCGCTGGGGCCGTTGACGAGGCCGTGCGCCTCGACGACGACATGGGTGAAGCTCGGTGCGAGCGTGCGCACCTCGTCGGACACGGTGAGCGTGAGGGTCATCGTCTGCCTTACTGCGTTACTGCGTTGCCGGGTGCGGTGACGTGGTGCGGGGGTCGGGTGGGTTCAGAGGCCCGCGGGAAGATTCCGCCAGAGCTCCGAACGGTCCCGGGCGCTCTTGAACGCCTGGAGGAGCGCCTCGGGTGGTGCAGCGTAGATTACCGGATAGTCGATTTCATTGAACTCCTCGCGTACCACCCAGGCCAGCCGCTCGTTCTCCGGCGAGAACCGGGCGTCGACGCCCGGTTTGTTGCCCCGGGGGTCGACCCGCGCCCAGCGCTCGGCCCCGGGCAGCCGCAGCGCGACCAGGCCGTGGAGCATCGGGTTCGTTCCGTCGTCGTCGGCGAGACGTTGGTAGCAGAGGCCGGCGGGGATGGAGCGGGCCCGCAGCAGGGCCACGAGGGCGATGGATTTCGCGTGGCAGATGCCGTTACGGGTGGCGAGCACCTCGGAAGCGCGCCAGGTGACGCGCTGGTCCCCCGAGTCGGCGGAGTGCGCGACGGTGTCGCGGACGAACTCGAAGGCGGCCCGCGCGTATGGGTATGCGGCGTCGGCGTCGAGCGCGAGGCGGGTCGCCGTTTCCCTCACCTGGGGGTGATCGTGGTCGATGACCTCGTCGGCGGCCAGGTACGCCTCGATGTCCGGGGACTGCTGCGTCAGCTCCATGGTGGGAGAGCGTACGAAGCGGCCGCCCGGAAGTCCATCGCTTTCCGGTCGGCCGCATAGTCATGCAATGGGCGAGGGGTGTGCTAGCGCGCCATCTCTTCCTTGAGCGCCTGGAGGAAGGCGTCGACGTCGTCCTCACGGGTGTCGAAGGCGCACATCCAGCGGACGTCCCCGGCCGCCTCGTCCCAGAAGTAGAAGCGGAAGCGCTGCTGGAGCCGCTCGCTGACCGCGTGCGGCAGCCGGGCGAACACGGCGTTGGCCTGGACCGGGTACAGGATCTCGACCCCGCCGATCGCCCGGACGCCCTCGGCGAGGCGCTGGGCCATGGCGTTGGCGTGCCGGGCGTTGCGCAGCCACAGGTCCTTGGCGAGCAGTGCCTCCAGCTGGACGGAGACGAAGCGCATCTTGGAGGCGAGCTGCATGGAGAGCTTGCGCAGGTGCTTCATCGCCCGGACCGCGTCCGGGTTGAGCACCACGACGGCCTCGCCGAACAGCGCGCCGTTCTTCGTGCCGCCGAAGGACAGCACGTCCACGCCGACCGTGTTGGTGAACGTCCGCATCGGCACGTCCAGGGAGGCGGCCGCGTTGGCTATCCGGGCCCCGTCGAGGTGCACCTTCATGCCGCGCTCGTGGGCGTGGTCGCAGATGGCGCGGATCTCGTCGGGGGTGTAGACGGTGCCCAGCTCGGTGTTCTGGGTGATCGAGACGACCTGCGGCATGGCCCGGTGCTCGTCGTCCCAGCCGTACGCCTGCCGGTCGATGAGCTCCGGGGTGAGCTTGCCGTCGGGGGTGGGCACGGTGAGGAGCTTCAGCCCGCCCATCCGCTCGGGCGCGCCGCCCTCGTCCACGTTGATGTGCGCGGACTCGGCGCAGATGACCGCTCCCCAGCGGTCGGTGAGCGCCTGGAGGGCGACCACGTTGGCCCCGGTGCCGTTGAAGACCGGGAAGGCCTCGGCGGTGGGGCCGAAGTGGCTGTGCATGACCCGCTGGAGGTGACCGGTGTAGTCGTCCTCGCCGTAAGCGACCTGGTGGCCGCCGTTGGCCAGCGCGATGGCCGCGAGGACCTCCGGGTGCGCTCCGGCGTAGTTGTCACTGGCGAAGCCGCGTACCTGCGGATCGTGGTGACGTCGAGCATCGGTCCTCACGGTTGCGGGGTCAGCCACAGGCGCTTTCCGTTCACTTCGGGGGCGGGCTCGTCCCAGACGCCGGCGATGGCCCGTGCCAGCTCCGTGACGTCGGTGAAGCCCGCGAATTTCGCATTGGGCCGCTCGGCGCGCATGGCGTCGTTCACCAGTGCCTTGACGACCAGGATCGCAGCAGCGGTACGCGGCCCGTCCTCGCCCCCCGCCTTGCGGAAGGCGTCGCCGAGCGCGAGGGTCCACGCCTCGGCAGCGGCCTTGGCGGCGGAGTAGGCGGCGTTGCCCGCGGTGGGCTTGCTGGCCCCGGCGGCGCTGATCAGGAGGTAGCGGCCGCGGTCGCTGCGCTGGAGGGGTTCCTGGAAGGCCAGCGTGGTCGACTGGACGGTGCGGATGAGCAGTTTCTCCAGGGCGTCCCAGTCGGACAGGGCGGTCTCCTCGAACGACGGGCTGCCGCGCCAGCCGCCGACGAGGTGGACCAGGCCGTCGATGCGACCGAACTCCGCCTCGGTGCGCTTGGCCCAGGCCCGGGTGGCGTCGAGGTCGAGCAGGTCGACGGTCTCGCCGGTGACGGTCGCGCCCCCGTGGGCGTACCGGGCGGCGTCCACCGCCTCGGCGAGGCGTTCGGGATTCGCGTCGCAGCCGACGACCGTCGCGCCCGCCTCGGCGAGCCGCAGCAGCGTCGCGCGTCCGGCGGGGCCGGCCGCTCCGGCGACCGCGACCACGGCTCCTTCGAGCACACCGGTCCCCTCGCCCGTGCCGTTTCCGTTCATGGCCACCGCCTCCTCGGGAGAATGGTTCACGCGGCTGCCCGCTCGTCGTTCGCCGCGGTGATTCCCTTGGTGGAGGCAATCACGTGCTTCAGCTTCTTGGCGAGCGCCTCATAGAACATGCTCAGGGGAAACTCGTCCGGAAGCACGTCGTCGACGAGCTTGCGAGGAGGAAGTGTGAGGTCCAGGGCGTCGGGGCCCTTGGCCCAGCGGGATCCCGGGTGCGGGGCGAGGTAGGTGGAGACGAGGTCGTACGCGGCGAACCAGTGGACCAGCTTGGGGCGGTCGATGCCGTCGCGGTAGAGCTTCTCGATCTCGGCGCAGAGCTGGTTGGTGACCTGCGGCGCACGGTCCCAGTCGATCTTCAGGGTGTTGTCGGTCCAGCGGACGACGTCGTGCTTGTGGAGGTAGGCGAAGAGCAGCTGACCGCCGAGGCCATCGTAGTTGCGGACGCGCTCGCCGGAGACGGGGAAGCGGAACATCCGGTCGAAGAGCACCGCGTACTGCACGTCACGGCCGTGGGGGTTGCCCTCGGACTCCAGTTTCACGGCCTCCTTGAAGGCGGTGAGGTCGCAGCGCAGCTCCTCCAGGCCGTACATCCAGAACGGCTGGCGCTGCTTGATCATGAACGGGTCGAACGGCAGGTCGCCGTGGCTGTGGGTCCGGTCGTGGACCATGTCCCACAGGACGAACGCCTGCTCGCAGCGCTGCTGGTCGCCGATCATCTCGCGGATGTCCTCGGGCAGCTCCAGGCCGAGCAGGTCGACGGAGGCCTCGGTGACGCGGCGGAAGCGGGCGGCCTCGCGGTCGCAGAAGATGCCGCCCCAGCTGAAGCGCTCGGGGGCCTCGCGCACGGCGATGGTCTCCGGGAAGAGCACCGCGGAGTTGGTGTCGTAGCCGGCGGTGAAGTCCTCGAAGGTGATGCCGCAGAAGAGCGGGTTGTCGTAGCGGTTCGCCTCCAGGTCGGCGAGCCACTCGGGCCAGACCATCTTCAGCACGACCGCTTCGAGGTTGCGGTCGGGGTTGCCGTTCTGCGTGTACATCGCGAAGACGACGAGGTGCTGGAGACCGTCGACCCGCATCTTGGCGGGCTGGAAGGCCAGCAGGGAGTCCAGGAAGTCGGGGACGCGGAAGCCGTCGGCTGCCCAGCGGCGCAGGTCGGTGACGAGCGCGCGGTGGTAGGCGGCGTCGTGCGGAAGGAGCGGGGACAGCTCCTCGACCGCGCCGACCACCCGGTCGAGGACGCGCTCGACGGTGGCCGGGGACGGGGCGCCCTCCGCCTCGAAGTCGATGGACCCGTCCTTGGACTGCCAGGGGCGGATCTCCTCGACGGCATCTTTGAGCACGGGCCAGGCCGGGTGCTCGACGACCCGCTGGGCCGCAGCTATCGCGCCGTCGGTGGCGTCGTGCACAAGAATTTCCGTCATAACACTTCCTCCACGGGAGAACCTCGCGTGGATTCACCGTAGTCGTGCGGGGTTCCTTCCCACAAGTGGGGGCCTGAAAATTATCCTGCGTACCCCCCATGGTCACCGCTGTTTTTCCTGTCGGACACCGGGTAGGGGCGCAGTTCCCGCAGCGCGGCCCGGAGAAGGGTGACCGGGCCCGCACGGCGGGGGACATCGCGCGCCCGGGCCGTTAACCTCCCCAGTGCCGAATTGCCGTACCTCAGCGCGGGCAGGAGCAGTCGGCGGGAAGCCGCCGACGGAAACGAGGTCGCCTTGTCATTTCTCACCCTGGGTCATCGCGGAGTGATGGGCGTCGAGCCCGAGAACACGCTGCGTTCCTTCGTCCGCGCCGAGGCGTCCGGGATGGACGCCATCGAGCTGGATCTCCATCTCAGCAAGGACGGCGCGCTCGCCGTGATGCACGACACGGACGTGGACCGCACCACGGACGGGACCGGGCCGATCGCGGCCAAGACCCTGGCGGAGCTGCGCGAGCTCGACGCCGGTCAGGGCGAGCGGATCCCCGTCTTCGAAGAGGTGCTGGAGGCCGTCTCCTCCCCGCTCCAGGCGGAGATCAAGGACGTGGCGGCGGCCCGCGCGCTGGCGGACGTGATCCGGGAGCGCGAACTCGTCGGCCGGGTGGAGGTGTCCTCGTTCCACGACGAGGCCGTCACCGAGATCGCCCGGCTGGTGCCCGGCGTACGGACCGTCCTGATCGCCAGCCGCTGGGGCGCGGACGTGGTGGACCGGGCGAAGGCGGCGGGCGCGGCGACGCTCGCACTGAACATCCGCCGCCTCACCCTGGAGGTGGTGGAGCAGGCGCACGCCGAGAGCCTGAAGGTGATCGGCTGGGTGGTGAACACCCAGGACCAGCTGCGCCTGGCCCGGGCCCTGAACCTGGACGGCGCGACGACCGACTTCCCCGAGATCCGCCGCACCGGCCGCTTCACCGCGTAAGGGCGCGCCGGAGCCGGCCCGGTCGCCCCGGCGGCCCGTCAGATGTTCTTGACCAGCAGTTCGAAGGCCAGGTCGTCGCGCTGCGGGATGCCGAAGCGCTCGTCGCCGTACGGGAACGGGGTGAGCTCTCCCGTACGGCGGTAGCCCCGGCGCTCGTACCAGGCGATCAGGTCCTCGCGCACCGAGATCACCGTCATGTGCATCTCGCCGACGCCCCAGCCCTCCTTCGCGGTGCGCTCCGCCTCGGCGATGATCAGCTTGCCGAGTCCGCCGCCCTGGAGTCCGGGCCGGACCGCGAACATGCCGAAGTAGGCCGCGTCGCCCCGGTGTTCGAGCTGGCAGCAGGCGATGAGTTCACCGCCGCGCTCGACCGCGAGGAGCCTGCTCGCCGGAGCGCCGATGACGTCGCGCACGCCCTGCTCGTCGGTCCGCTGCCCCTGGAGGATGTCCGCCTCGGTGGTCCAGCCGGTGCGGCTGGAGTCACCGCGGTAGGCGGACTCGATCAGGGCCACCAGCGCCGGGACGTCGGCCTCGGTCGCGTCGCGGAAGGTCAGCCGGGCCGCGTCGGGCGTGGCGGTGTTCATGGGTGGGGCTCTCCGTTTCTCTGCTGCCGTACGAACCTGCGTGCTGCCGTCCGTACGGTCGCTCTCGCGCGTGCGGTCGAGCGTAACGCGACCCGGAGCGCCCCCGGTGGGCCTCGGCGCGCTCCCTTCACTCCCCTGTGCGCCGGGTTCGGGGGCGTCGGCCTGGGCAGCGATGGGGCGACCCGCAACAGTGCCGTACGTCCGATCAGGGGGAGGCGCGCCGTGCACGGAGGGGCTTCGACCGGCTGGCTGCTGATGGTGTTGTGCGCGGTGAGCGGCGCCTACTGCCTTCTGCGCACCCGTACGGGGACACCGCGGGAGCGCCGCACCGCACGCTCGGAGGCGCTCATGGGCTTCGGGATGGCGGCGATGGCCGTTCCGGCGGCGGTGCTGTCGCCCCCGGGCTGGGCCTGGGCGGTGTACGCGGTGCTGTTCGGTACGGCCGCGGTGCGGGCGCTGCGGCCCGCCCTGAGCGGCGGCCACCATCTGCACCATCTCGTCGGCTCGCTGGCCATGGTCTACATGGCCGTGGCGATGGCCCCGGCGGTGACGGGGAGCGGCGGGGGCGGTCATGCCGGGCACGGGGCCGCGGCGGGGGCCGGCGGGATACCCCTGCTGACCGGCCTCCTGCTCGTCTACTACGCGTTCTATGTGCTGGGCTCGGCCGGCCGGCTGCTTCCCGGGGCCGCCGTGGCCCCGGCGGGCGGCGGCAGCGTCGGCGGCCCCGGCCCGGGCGGTTTCGGGGGCGGGACGGACGGCCGGCCCGAGCTCACGACGGCCTGCCGGGTGACGATGGGCATCGGCATGTTCGCCATGCTGCTCACCCTGTGAGACGGGAAGTGGGACAGAACCCCCGCCAAACAGTGGTCTGCGTCACTTGCCGGTCGCGGCCGTACCCCCGGTCGGCCCGCCGCTCATAAGCTGAAGCCATGCTGGTCTCCCTCGCGCTGCTGCTGCTCGGTGCACTGACCGCCCTGGTGACCCCGCGCGTGATGGCGCGGGCCCGGTGGCCGGAGCGCGAGCCGGTCGTGGCCCTGTGGGTCTGGCAGTGCGTGGTGGCCGGCGTGCTCCTGTCGTTCGCCCTGTCCATGACGTTGAGCGCGGCCGCCGCCTGGCAGGCGGTGCGCGGCCATGTCTTCGCCCCCGCCCCGCACGCCGTCGTCGAGGCGTACGCCCTGGCGGCGTACGGGCCGTGGTCGGCGGTCATCGCGGTGCTGCTGGCGCTGGGCGGGCTGTGGACCGGGGCGATGCTCCTGCGGGAGATCCGGCGGGCGCGGCGTCGCCGCAAGCAGCGCCGGGCGGAACTGCTGGAGCGTGCCCCGCTGATGCCGGGCGAGGAGCCGGGCGCCGACCGCCTCGTGGTGCTGGAGGGCGAACGCCCCGACGCCTGGTGGCTGCCCGGCACCGCCCCGCAACTCGTCATCACCACCGCCGCGTTGGGCCGCCTGAAGGGCCGTCAGCTCGATGCCGTCCTCGCCCATGAGCAGGGACACGCCCAGGCCCGGCACGACTGGCTGCTGCACTGTTCGTCGGCGCTGGCGATCGGCTTCCCGCAGATCCCGGTGTTCGCCGCGTTCCGCGACGAGATGCACCGGCTGGTCGAGCTGGCCGCCGACGACGTGGCCTCGCGCCGCTTCGGCAGGCTGACGACCGCGCTCGCCCTGGTCGGACTCAACGAGGACCGTGGGGTGTTCGGCCCCTGCCCCACCCCGCAGGCTCAAGTGCCCCTCCGGGTCAACCGGTTGCTGGCCCCGGTCGAGCGGCTGACGGCGGGCCGCCGGCTCCGGCTGACGGCCGCCGCCGCGCTGGTGCCGGTGATCCCGGTGTTCGTGGCCTTCGTTCCGGGCCTCCGCGCCCTCGGATAGTCCCGGGGCGACCAGGGTTCCGCGCGCCCCGGGCCGGTCATGGTTCCGCACTCCGTGTCGGTCACGGTCCCGTACCCGGGTTGGCCTTCGGACGGGGTCCTCCGCGAGGATCACCCCATGCCCTCCCCCCTCTTCCACTTCCGTACCCCGGACCGCTTCCCCCGCGCCGCGCCCGCCCTGTGGACCGGAGCCGTCGCCGGCGCGGCGGCGCTGGTGCTGCTCGTGCTGGTGGCGGTGCGCTGGTCGCCGCTGATGTCGCTCGACCGGGAGGTCGCCGAAGCCCTGCACCGGCACGCGGTGGCCGACCCCGGTCTGGTCCGGGTGAACCGGGTGCTGACGGACTGGGTGTGGGATCCCTGGACCATGCGCGCCCTGATCGCGGTGGCCGTGGTCGCCCTGTGGTGGCGGGGCGCGCGCCGGCTCGCCCTGTGGGTGGCGGCGACGAGTCTGCTCGCCACCCTCCTCCAGCAGGGGCTGAAGGCCGCGGTGGACCGGGAACGCCCGCAGTGGCCCGACCCGGTGGACTCCGCCCATTTCGCCGCCTTCCCCTCCGGGCACGCCATGACGGCCGTCGTGAGCTGCGGGCTGCTCCTGTGGCTGCTGCGGCTGTACGGCGCGGGCCCCGCGCTGTGGTACGCGGCGCTGGCCGTGGCGGTGGTCTCGGCGATCGGCGTGGCGGCGACCCGGGTATACCTGGGGGTGCACTGGCTGACCGATGTCGTGGGCGGTGCGCTGCTAGGGGTGGCCGTGGTGGCGTTGAGCGCCGCCGGGTACGCCCGGTACGCGGCGCCCCGGGAGGGACCGCACCCGTGGTGATCAAGGGCGTGTTGTTCGACTTCTCCGGAACCCTGTTCCGGATCGAGCCGGTCCGGGACTGGCTCGCCGCCGTGCTGCGCGAGGAGGGCGTCGACGTCCCCCCGGAGGATTTCGAGCGGTACGTGACCGGGCTCACGGAGGCCGGCGCTCTGCCGGGCGGCCCGCCGCCGCTCCGGGTTCCGGAACGGCTGGCCGGCGCGATGTCGCGCCGGGACCTGAGCGCCGCGCTGCACCGTGAGGCGTACACCGGTCTGGCCCGGGGCGTCGCCCTGCCCGATCCGGGGCTGTACGACGCGCTGTACGACCGCCATATGCGGCCGGAGGCCTGGCTGCCCTACCCGGACGCCGCAGAGGTGCTGGCGGGGCTGCGGCGGGCGGGGATCGCGGTCGGCGTGGTCAGCAACATCGGCTGGGACCTGCGTCCGGTCTTCCGTGCGCACGGGCTCGACGCCCTGGTCGACGCCTATGTCCTGTCCTTCGAACACGCGCTCCAGAAGCCCGCCGCGGGACTGTTCCGCACTGCCTGCACGCTGATCGGCCGGGATCCCGCGGAGGTGGTCATGGTCGGTGACGACCGGGGCGCGGACGGCGGCGCGGCCGCCCTGGGCTGCGAGGTGCGGTTCGTGGACCATCTGCCCGTGGCTCAGCGGCCCGACGGTCTGCGTTCCCTGGGGCTGGTCCCGGGCTGAGGCCCACGGGGAAGGGCCGAGGCCCCCGGGGGAACGGCCGAGGTCCTCGGCGTACACGCAAGATCGGACCGGGGTGTGAGGCATATCCCGCCACGGAAGGGGTAAGGGATTCCGCTCGTGGCCGTAGCCTGGTGGACATGTCCCCCATGCCGTCGTCCGTGTCCGCCCGTTCCGCAGCCGAGGTCAACGCGGAGATCCGCGACCTGTGGCAGCGGTCGGGCGGGTTTCTGACGCCGCAGGACGAGGCGGAATACCAGCGGCTGCTGGTGGAGTGGGCCGCCGCTGCCGGCGGAAGCGTCCGCACCGCAGCCTGATCGCCGTACCCGCCGTTCGCCGTGGCCGGGAGTCCACGGGGAGAGATCGCGCCCGATCCGGCGATCCCCCGCGTCGCCGGATCCGGGCGCACCCTCGGCGTATCTCGTGGGACACGGCCGCGGACCGCGCCGGGGACCGGAGTTGCGGAGTCCGCCGTCGCAGGGATCCAGCATGTCCCCACCCGGCTCATCGGTCAATGAATTTCCGACGGCGCACGCACCGGGGCCGGTGCCGCACGGGCGGATGACCGCCCGGGAGACACCGGCCCCGGAATGCCTGACGAACCGCCGGACCGCCCGGCGAACCGGCTGCCGGACGCGCTGAGGAATCAGCGCTCGAAGTAGTCCGGCTGCGTCTGCACGTTGAGCTCGTCCATCGTGACCCGCTTCGCCGGGTCGGTGCGCCGGTCGTCCAGCTTCAGCACGTCGAAGCCCTTGGCGATGTCGCTGGAGTAGATGTGACCGTTGTAGTAGTACGCCGACCAGGGGCCGGCCGTGGTGACCTGGTCGAGCGTGACCGGGCCGCGCTCGAAGAAGGCGATCTCCTTGGGCTTGGCCGAGTTGGTGAAGTCCCAGACGGAGATGCCGCCCTGGTACCAGGCCTGGACCATCAGGTCACGGCCCTTCACGGGGATGATCGAGCCGTTGTGGGCGACGCAGACCTCGGCATCGGCCTGGTGACGGTCGATCTTGAAGTAACTGCGGAAGACCAGCTTGCGCTTGTCGCCCTTGCCGACGATGTCGTAGATGCCGTCGGCGCCGCGCTTGGGGCCGATCTCCTCGTTGCAGGTGGCCGCGCCGCCGCCGCCGAGCTCGTCGGTGAACACGACCTTGTTCGCGCCCTGGTTGAAGGTCGCCGAGTGCCAGAACGCGAAGTTCACGTTGTCCTGGACCCGGTCGATGATCTTCGGGTGCTCCGGGTCCTCGATGGAGAACAGCAGACCGTCGCCCATGCAGGCGCCGGCCGCGAGGTCCTTGGACGGCAGCACCGTGATGTCGTGGCAGCCGGTCGTCTTGGAGACACCGGGGTTCTCGGGCGCTCCCGGGTTACCGCCGTCCGGGAAGAGCACCGGGAAGTCGATGACCCGGGCCTTCTGGGGCGCCTTGAGCGGCACCTTGATGATGGAGATCCCGTCGTGCGGCGGCTTGCAGTCCGGGAACGTCTCGTTGGGCGAGTACGAGGAGACGTACACGTACACGTTCTTCTTGCCGCCCGGCACCAGCGTGTGCGTGTGGGAACCGCAGGCGGTCTCCACGGCGGCGACGTACTTGGGCTGCCGCTTGTTGCTGATGTCGAAGATCTTCATGCCCTCCCAGGAGGACTTCTCCGTGGCGGGCTGGGAGGTGCTGGAGCAGGAGTCGTCGCTGCGCGAGGAGTCCGTCGACAGGAACAGCAGGTTCCCGGAGACCGAGATGTCGTTCTGCGAGCCGGGGCAGAGAACCTGCGAGACCGTCCTGGGCTTCTTCGGCTTGCTGATGTCGTAGATGACGAAGCCGTCGTAGTTGCCGACGTACGCGTACTTCCCCTGGAACGCGAGGTCCGTGTTGGTGCCCTGGAGGGCGCCCTTCGGAACGTTCGTCAGGTGCTTGATGTTGGAGCTGTGGACGATCTCGTCCACGCCGGGTATGTCACCGCCGGTTATCGCGGCCCTGGCCTCGGCCTGGTCGCTCTTGGAGACGGAACCGCGCTCGGCCGGGGCATCGCCCGGGTCGGGGGTGGCGGCCGCTGTGGTGGCCGTCAGCAGCGTGGCGAGGAGTCCGGCTGCGGCTGCCACCGCGCCCAGACGTCTGCGCCGCACGCGGGTGGTGTGCAACGAGGTCACTGCGTCCTCCCTTGTATCCGTTCGGGGTCGAACGGTTCTTGAACCCCCGGCAGTATCGTCCCTCCCATGTACACATCAACAGATGGCAACACAGACGTAATGAAAGTTTTTGATCTTCCGCCGGTGGAAGCGTGTTAGGACGGTCTGCAACAAACCATGTGGCACAGGAGGTCACCGTGTTGATCCATCGCCGGTCCGCAACTCTGCGCTCAACCGCTCTCGCGGCGGCGGCGGTTGCCGCCGTGCTCGTCCTGGGGGCCTGTGACGCGGGCAGCGGTGACGGGACGTCGGACAAGGCCAAGGACACAGGTCCGGGCGTGGTGGCGCCCGGCAGACCGGGCGAGCCCGCCCGGACGCTCTCCGCCGAGGAGGCCGTCAAGGAGGCCGGTCAGGACACCGCCAACTCGGCGGACTTCCGCTACGCGCGGATGATGATCGAACACCACGGACAGGCCCTCGTGATGACCGAACTCGCCCCCGAACGAGCCTCGGCCGACACCGTCAAGCGGCTGGCAGAACGCATATCGGCGGGCCAGAAGCCGGAGATCGGCGCGATGGAAGGTTGGCTGAAAAGGAACGACGGCGACGAGCGCAAGCAGGACCACGACCACGCCGGGATGCCCGGCATGGCGACCGAGGCCCAGCTGAAGAAGTTGCGCGCCGCCGAGGGCAAGGCCTTCGACAAGCTCTTCCTGGAGCTGATGATCACCCACCACCAGGGGGCGATCACCATGGCCACGGAGGCGCTCACCGAGGGGAACGACGTCATCGTCGAGGAGATGGCGAGCGACGTGGTCGCCCAGCAGACCGTGGAGATCAACCGCATGCGCGGACTGATGGACTGAGACCCGCCCCGGGGCGTGCCCGTACCACCACCTCGTGCGCCGGCGGTGCGGATCACCGCCACCCCGTGCACCGGCGGTGCGGATCGGCCCGGCGGTGCGATGCTGGAAGCATCCTCCGGGAAGAGGTGCGCCGTGCTCTCCGTCGCCGTCGTCGGTTCCGGTCCCAGCGGGGTCTACACCGCTCAGGCCCTGCTCCAGCAGTCGCGCGTGCCCGATGTGCGGGTGCACGTCCTGGACCGGCTGCCCACCCCGTACGGACTCGTGCGGTACGGGGTGGCACCCGACCACGAGAAGATCAAGTCGCTGCAGAACAGTCTGCGGGCGGTGCTGGAGGACGAGCGGGTCACGTTCGTGGGCAACGTCGGCGTCGGTGGGCCGGAGGGGGCCTCCCCCGCCCGGCTCGCGGAGCTGTACCACGCGGTCGTCTACTGCGTGGGGGCCTCGGCGGACCGCCCGCTGGCGGTGCCCGGCGAGACTCTGCCCGGCAGCTACTCCGCGACCCGCTTCGTCTCCTGGTACAGCGCCCACCCGGACATCGGCGCCGACCCGTTCGCCCGGGACGCTCTGGACGCCCGCTCGGCCGTCGTGATCGGCGTGGGCAACGTGGCGGTCGACGTGGCCCGGATCCTGGCGCGCGGCGCCGACGAGCTACGGACCACCGACGTGCCCCGCGCCGCGCTGAGCGCGCTGGAGGCCAGCCGGGTGCGGGACGTGCACATCGTGGGCCGCCGGGGCCCCTCCCAGGCCCGGTTCACCACCAAGGAGCTGCGGGAGCTGGGGGCGCTGCCCGGGGCGCGGGTCGTCGTCGATCCGGCGGAGCTGGCGCTCGACCCGGCGTACGCCGCTCCGGACGGTCTGCCCGGAGCCCTGCCGCTGCCCGCCGTGGTGCGGCGGAACCTGGAGGTGCTGCGCGGCTGGGCGGCGGGCGGGGCCCAGGCGGGCGGGGCCGTGTCGGGCGCCGCGTGGGGCGGGGCGGGCGGGATCGGGGCGGGGGCCGCCGGGGCCGTGCGCCGGATCCGGCTGCGGTTCTTCCTACGGCCGGTGGAGCTGCTGGAGCGCGGCGGGCGGGTCGCCGGGGTGCGGTTCGCCCGGACGGCCCCGGACGGGGCCGGTGGGGTACGGGACACCGGTCGTTACGAGGACGTCGAGGCGCAGCTCGTGCTGCGGGCGGTCGGCTATCGCGGGGTCGAGCTGCCGGGGCTGCCCTTCGACCCGGTGCGCGGCACGGTGCCGCACGCGGCGGGCCGGGTGCTGCGGGGCGGGGTGCCGTCGCCGGGTGAGTACGTGGCGGGGTGGATCAAGCGGGGGCCGACCGGGGTGATCGGCTCGAACCGCTCCTGCGCCAAGGAGACGGTGGCCTCGCTCCTGGCGGACGCGGCCGCGCTGACACGGCGTACGGTGGCGGACGATCCGCTGGCCGTGCTGCGGGAGTGGGGGCTGCGGCCGGTGGAGTGGGCCGGCTGGCTGTCGATCGAGCGCGCGGAGGCGGAGTTGGGCCGTTCGCTGGGGCGCGGCCCGGTGAAGATCCCCGACTGGGCGGGGCTGCTGGCGGCGGCCCGGGACGAGAACGCCTGAGCCGACCCGGGCTGCTACTTCCGCACTGCCACTTCCGGGTCGCCACTCCCGCGTCGCCGCTTCCGCGCCGTCACTCCCGGGTCGCCACCACCAGCCGGGCGCGGGGGCTGCCGTCGGGGCGCGAGCCCAGTTCGGTCAGCGGCACCAGCCGCACGGCGAATCCGGCCCGCACCAGGTCCTCCAGCACATCCCCGAGGCGGAACGTGCGGTAGTACATGACGAACTGCGGCCGCCACAGGGCGTTGCGCACCCGCATCGCCGCGTCGAAGCCGAACAGCGTCCAGTAGGCGCGCGATCCCACCGGGGGCGGTGCCCCGATCGGGAAGACGAACTGTCCGCCAGGCCGGAGCGATCCGTGCACCTCGGCGAAGAGGCCGAAGCGTTCGGCGGGCAGGAAGTGGCCGAACGCGCCGAAGCTCAGGGCGAGGTCGAAGACCGGCGCGAAGGGCAGGGAGCGGGCGTCGGCCCGTACCCAGTGGATCGCCGGCCCCTCTCCCCCGGGCGGGAAGGCGGGCCGTGCCTCGTCGAGCATGCCCGCGCTGAAGTCGACCCCGACGGCCCGCTCCCGGCACAGCTGCCGGAGCACGCCGACGCCCGCGCCGGTCCCGCAGCAGACGTCGAGCCCGGTGTCGAAGGGGCCGAGTTCGCGCACCGCGCGAGTGACGGCGTCGAGGACGCGGTCCGGGGTGCGGTAGGGCGTGTGGTCGAACTTCGGGGCGAGGAGGTCGTAGCCGCGCTCGATCGACGAGAGCGCCTGGACGGCCAGTTCGCGCACGGTGGGGCCCTGTTCGGTAGACATCACGGGCCACCCTACCGACGCGGCCGGCCCGCTGGGGTCACGCGCTGCTGCGCCGCCCGAAACGGGCGGGCCACGGCGTCAACGGCCTTCGGGAAGTCGGCGCTTGAGGGTGAGCACGGCATCGGCGGCGTACGCCTGGGTCCAGCTGCGGCCCGCCCCGGACTTCCAGGTGACGTGGACCGTGGAGCCGTCCGTCCGGGCGCTCTCCACGGTCATGGCCCGGCCGCCGTCGCGCACGTCGCCGCGGCGCAGTTCGCCCGCCTCGACCGTGACGGGGCGCTCCGCCGGCGCGTTCTCGGTCTCCTCGGCCGCCCGGAGGAGCACCGCGGCCAGCTCGCGGGCCGCCTCGGGGGTGCAGGACCAGACGAGATCGCCCGCCGGAGGCGAGAGCCGAATGCCGATGCGGGGAGCCGGGGCGGGACGGCCGGGGGCGGGGTCGTCCCCGGCGGCTTGGGCGGGTCCGCCCTCGGCGACCGCAACGGGCGCGTGCTCGCCCGCGGTGACCATGACCGGCACCGGATGGCCGTCGGCGTCCGTGATCCCGATCCCGCTGCCCATCGTCGTCTCCTCGGTGTCCCTGGCCTCGGCCGCGGGTCTTTGTGCGGCCCCTGTCCGGCCTCCACCAGCATGTCAGCATCCGGCGGCGGGGCGTACGGGCGGGCCCGCCGTCCGCCGGGGCGGCGCGGCGGGCCCGGCTCCGGTGCGGGAGACGTCCAGGCGGCCGCCCAAGCCGAAACTGCCGTG
>NZ_JBHXJG010000145.1:0-18187 GCF_042723425.1 Streptomyces sp. NPDC058375
CTCCTGTGTGGGGCGATGGCTCCGAGAGCCGCGGGACTACTTGTCGTCGTCCCGGCCGAGGGAGTCCTTGACGCCCTTGGCGCGCTCACCGAGCCCGTCGGCCGCGTCCTTGGCTCCGCCCTTGGTCTGGTCGGCCTTGCCCTCGGCCTCCTTGCGGCGGTCGCCGGTCAGCTTGCCGACCGCTTCCTTGCCCTTGCCCTTCAGCTTGTCCATGGCTCCGTCGCTCATGATGTCGCTCCTTCGCTCGTCAGACGTATCGCGGTCGCCGGTCGTCCGGCCGCCGGTCAGGCGCTTTCCGCCTGGAACATCCAGGCGTGCTTCTCGAGGTCTGCCGTCAGGGCGATCAGCAGGTCCTGGGTGACCGGGTCCGGCTCGTCGGTCGTCTCGATGCGCTCCCGCATCCGGCCGATGACCACGCCCAGCGCGTCCACCAGGATCTTCACCGCGTCGGTGTCCTTGATCCAGCCCTCGGGCACGGAGGCGATGGCCGTCTCCTTGGCCACGGTGCCGGAGCGCCCGTCCGGGTTGACCCCGACCGCCGAGGCACGCTCGGCCACCGTGTCGGAGTGCTGCCGGGCTGTGGCTACGACGTCGTCGAGCTGAAGGTGCACGGAGCGGAAGCGCGGACCCACCACGTTCCAATGGACCTGCTTGGCCACCAGGGAGAGGTCGACGAGGTCGACCAGAGCGCCTTGGAGCGCTGTTCCCACGACCTTGAGGTCGCCCTCGGACAACGTGCTCTTGACCACAGACATGTGCGCTACTCCCATCCGTCAGCCGCTTCACTGACCGTCTCGGTGCATCACCCACGATGGCACATACGAAGCAAAACGGTCATGTGGGCCTTGTCCTCCGTGTGCCCGCTCGGCGACGGCCCACACGCGCATGGCTGACAGATCACACCGGAATCGGGCGCCCGCACGCAGAAGTCCCGGCCGGCCCCCGACAGGGACCGACCGGGACTCCGGTCGAGCAACTGTGCCGCGTGGATCAGGCGGCGACGACGTCCACCGCTTCCGCGGGCGCCTTGATGGTCACCCGTCCCGACGGCACACCTGCGACCGACGAGACGGAGACGGAATTGAGCATGGGACGAACCGGTACTGGGACCGGATCACTGGCAGCTGCCGACTCGGCCAGCTCCGCGAGCGAGAGCTCGTCGCTCACTTCTCGCATGAGCTCGGACATCCGTACCTCAAGCGCGTCGCAAATCGCGGAGAGCAGCTCGGAGGATGCCTCCTTCTGCCCCCGCTCCACCTCGGAGAGATAACCGAGCGAGACCCGGGCGGACGAGGAGACTTCGCGCAGAGTACGGCCTTGGCGCTGGCGCTGCCGACGCAGCACGTCACCCAGCAGGCGACGGAGCAGAATCATCGGTGGCTCCCTCCTCGGACCGCGTAGCCGCATCCTTCACGCCCTACCGTACCGCCTTGTGCTGCGGCCGTGCGGGGAGCGATGTCGTGTTCACTCAGGGCTGCAAACATCCATTCCCCCCGTGTTGTTCCGTATCCTGTGCCCGCGCATTCCCGCCGAGTTCGCTCGCGAGCAGTTCGAGGACGCTTCGCACACTCTCACTACGGATATCCGCCCTCTCACCATTCAACCGCAGAGCCGACACTTTCTCGACGCCGGAGGGCCCGGCCACGGCCACGTAGACCGTGCCGACCGGCTGCCCGTCCTGTGGTTCCGGCCCCGCGACCCCGGTGGTGGAAATTCCCCAGTCCGCGTCGAGAACACGGCGCGCACCCGCCGCCATCTGCAACGCCACCTCGGGGTCCACCGCGCCGCGCTCCGCCAGAAGGCTCGGATCGACGCCCAGGACGTCCCGCTTCAGAGGGGTGGCGTACGCCGTAACCGACCCCCGGAAGGACCGGGAAGCACCGGGTACGGCGGTCAGCTCCGCGGCGACCAGGCCGCCCGTCAGCGATTCGGCGACGGCGAGCGTCTCACCCCGCGCCCCGAGAAGCCGGAGCACCCGGGCAGCGGCTGTCACCGCTCGGCCTCCGCGGCGTCGCGCACCTCGGCAGCGCTGCGTACGTCCGCCACACCGGACCGTACGTCCATCGCACCGGGCGACACGTCCATCACGCCGGGAGATACATCCGTCACACCGGACGGTACGTCCGTCACGTCGGCCACAGCGCCGACAGCGGGCCCGACCTCGGCGGCCACAGGACCGCCGGCGGCCGCTCCGGCACCGACGGCCGGATGAGGCGCGGGGTCCTGAAGGGCCTCCGTGGCCTCCGCGGCCCGCTCGACCGCGGCGGCGCGCTCCGCGGCGAGGCCCATGCGGCGCAGGACGACGGCCTGGCGTACGTAATCGAGACCGGTGACGACCGTCAGCACGACGGCGACCATCATCATCCAGAAGCGCAAGGTCGCCAGGGGCCCGGTCAGCACCAGGACGTACATCCCGGCCGCGGTCCCCTGCGCGAGCGTCTTCAGCTTGCCGCCCCGGCTGGCCGGGATCACCGCATGGCGGATCACCCAGAACCGCATCAGCGTGATGCCCAGCTCCCGCGCGATGATCACGCCGGTGATCCACCACGGCAGATCACCCAGGATGGAGAGCGAGACCAGCGCCGCGCCCATGATCGCTTTGTCGGCGATCGGGTCGGCGATCTTCCCGAAGTCCGTGACCAGGTTGTACGCCCGTGCCAGATGACCGTCGAACAGGTCGGTGATCATCGCGATGGCGAAGGCCGCCCAGGCGAAGGAGCGCCAGACCGGGTCGTATCCGCCGTCGTGGAACAGCAGCAGGACGAAGCCGGGCACGAGCAGCAGCCGCACCATGGTCAGGATGTTGGCGATGTTCCACAGGCTGGCCTGGTTGACGGCCGCAGTGCCCAGCTTGCCGCCGCGGACCGGCTTCGCGCCGGAGCCGCCTGCCGCGGATGCCGGGACTCCCGTCATCTGGCTACCTCCGCAAGCTCGTGGTGTTCGGCCACCAGGTCGACGCCTTCGGTGCCCACTGCCTTTGCCTCGACCATACGGCCCGGCACGAGTCCCTCGCGTGTGGTGAAGAGCACCTGGCCGTCGGTTTCGGGGGCCTGGTGGGCCGCACGGCCGATCGCGACCTCGCCGTCGTCCTCCGACTCGATGGACTCCACGAGCACCTGGAGGGTCTCGCCGACGCGCTCCTCGGCCCGCTGCGAGGTCAGCTCCTCGGCCAGCTGGGAGATGTGGGCGAGGCGTTCCGCGATGACGTCGGGGTCCAGCTTGTTCTCGTAGCCGACCGCCTCGGTGCCCTCCTCGTCGGAGTAGCCGAAGACGCCGATCGCGTCGAGGCGGGCACCGGTGAGGAAGCGTTCCAGCTCGGCGAGGTCGGCCTCGGTCTCGCCGGGGAAGCCCACGATGAAGTTGGAGCGGGCGCCGGCCTCGGGGGCCTTGGACCGGATGGTGTCCAGGAGCTCCAGGAAGCGGTCGGTGTCGCCGAAGCGGCGCATCGTGCGCAGCACGCTCGGGGAGGAGTGCTGGAAGGAGAGGTCGAAGTACGGAGCGACCTTGGGCGTCGAGGTGAGGACGTCGATCAGGCCGGGGCGCATCTCGGCGGGCTGGAGGTAGCTGACCCGGATCCGCTCGATGCCGTCCACGTCGGCCAGCTCGGGCAGCAGGGTCTCCAGCAGGCGGATGTCGCCGAGGTCCTTGCCGTACGAGGTGTTGTTCTCGGAGACGAGCATGACCTCCTTCACGCCCTGCTCGGCCAGCCAGCGGGTCTCCTGGAGCACGTCCGAGGGCCGCCGCGAGATGAAGGAGCCGCGGAAGGAGGGGATGGCGCAGAAGGAGCAGCGGCGGTCGCAGCCGGAGGCGAGCTTCACCGAGGCGACCGGGCTGGTGCCGAGCCGACGCCGCAGCGGTGCCCGAGGCCCGGAGACCGGGGCGACGCCTTCGGGAAGGTCCTCGGGGGCCGGGGCGGGCGTCTCCTGGGCGTGGCCGGGCAGCGCCACGGCGGCGTCCTGCCGCTCGGCGGGGCTGATCGGCAGCAGCTTGCGGCGGTCGCGCGGGGTGTGCGAGGCGTGGATGCCACCGTTGAGGATGGTCTGGAGCCGGTCGGAGATGTCGGCGTAGTCGTCGAATCCGAGGACGCCGTCCGCCTCCGGCAGGGCCTCGGCGAGGTCCTTGCCGTAGCGCTCGGCCATGCAGCCGACGGCCACGACGGCCTGGGTGCGGCCGTGGTCCTTCAGATCGTTGGCTTCGAGCAGGGCGTCGACGGAGTCCTTCTTGGCGGCTTCGACGAACCCACAGGTGTTGACGACTGCGACATCCGCGTCCGAGGCGTCCTCGACGAGGTCCCAGCCGTCCGCTGCCAAGCGGCCTGCAAGCTCCTCCGAGTCCACCTCGTTACGGGCGCAGCCAAGAGTGACAAGGGCGACGGTACGGCGTTCGGGCATGGACTCAAGACTACTTCGTCCCGGCGACCACCCTGCCGTGCAGGGTTGCCTGCCCTTGCCGCTGTTACTCCCCGTAGCAGCGGGACGGGGCGGGGAACGCCGACGGGCGCCATGCGCGAAGCCGGGCGCCCGTCGGAACGCGGCAGGGGAAGCGAGGGCGGCGGGTCAGCCGGCCTCGGGGTCACCCTTGGTGTAGGAGAGCCGTTCGACCTGGCCGGGCTCGAAGCGGTCCTGCAGCTTCTTCCCGTTGACGAAGAGCTCGATCACCCCGGCGTTGCCGAGGACGAGGTCGATACGCTCACTGTCCTGGAAGGTCTTGGACTCACCCTCCAGGAGCAGCCCGTCGAAGAGCATCCGGCCGTTGTGGTCCTTGGCGGAGATCCAGCTCTCGTCCCGGGTCACGCCGATCTTGACCGTCACCTTGTCCCGGGGGGCGGCGGCGATGGCGCTCTCGGAGGGCACGGGCTTGGGGTCGGCGGGCTTGGTGGCGGTGGGCTTGGCCGCGGTCTTGTCGGGCTTGGAGCCCTCCGCGACCTGGGCGGTGTTGGTCGGTTCGTCCTCGCCGCTGAAGAGCGTGAAGCCGACGAACCCGACGACGGCGACGATCGCCGCGACCATGGCGGCGGTCCAGTTGGGCCGCCGGGGTTCGGAGCGGATGCGTTCCGCTTCGAACAGCGGTGCCGCGGGGGTCGGGGCGGGACGGCCGCCGTGATCGGCGTCGTACTCCTCGACCAGCGGTTCCGGATCGAGACCGACGGCACGGGCGAACGTGCGGATGTGGCCGCGGGCGTAGACGTCGCCGCCGCAGCGGGAGAAGTCGTCCTGCTCGATCGCGTGCACGATGGGGATGCGCACCCGGGTGGAGCTGCTGACTTCCTCGACCGTCAGACCTGCGGCGATACGAGCCTGCTGAAGGGCCCGACCGATCGAAGGCCGGTCGTCTTCGGGGGAGTTGCCGATGGACACGGGGGCGCCTTTCGAGCGTGAGCCACCTGCTGGATGTTCAGTCTAGGGGGGGTACGAAAGGGAGGGGCAACCGGGAGGGACGACTTTGTACGCCATCGGGTTCGCCGGACGGCCCCGCCCCCGGCTCCGGGGCGGAGCGGGGGCGGAGCGCAGCCCCGATCGAGGACTGGGCAACCTGTAGTGGGCCGAACGGGGTGGGAGTAAGAGTGAGGTGGTGACGGAGCGAGCTGCGGGGAGGAGCACGGTTCCGTCCCTCCCTTCAACTGGACGTACGACCGTACGAAACGGTTGCCCACAGAACCTTTACGGAGCGGATTCCGTGACGACAGGTCCTAGGGAGCGGATTCCCCGCGGATGACGGCCAACACCCCGTCGAGCTCGTCCGGTTTCACCATGACGTCCCGCGCCTTGGAGCCCTCGCTGGGTCCGACGATGTTCCGGGACTCCATCAGGTCCATGAGCCGGCCCGCCTTGGCGAAGCCGACCCGCAGCTTGCGCTGGAGCATCGAGGTCGATCCGAACTGGGTGGAGACGACCAGCTCGGCGGCCTGGCAGAGCAGGTCCAGGTCGTCGCCGATGTCCTCGTCGATCTCCTTCTTCTGCTTCGTACCGACGACGACGTCGTCCCGGAAGACCGGGGCCATCTGGTCCTTGCAGTGCTGGACGACGGCGGCGACCTCGTCCTCGGTGACGAAGGCGCCCTGCATACGGGTGGGTTTGTTGGCGCCCATCGGGAGGAAGAGCCCGTCGCCCTTGCCGATGAGCTTCTCGGCGCCGGGCTGGTCGAGGATGACGCGGCTGTCGGCGAGGGAGGAGGTGGCGAAGGCGAGCCGGGAGGGCACGTTCGCCTTGATCAGGCCGGTGACCACGTCGACCGAGGGGCGCTGGGTGGCGAGCACCAGGTGGATGCCGGCCGCACGGGCCAGCTGGGTGATGCGGACGATCGAGTCCTCGACGTCGCGCGGGGCCACCATCATCAGGTCGGCCAGCTCGTCGACGATCACCAGCAGATACGGGTACGGGGACAGCTCCCGCTCGCTGCCCTCGGGCGCCTTGCACTTGCCGTTGCGCACCGCGTGGTTGAAGTCGTCGATGTGCCGGTAACCGAAGTTGGCGAGGTCGTCGTAGCGCAGGTCCATCTCCCGCACGACCCACTGGAGCGCCTCGGCGGCCTTCTTGGGGTTGGTGATGATCGGGGTGATGAGGTGGGGGATGCCCTCGTACGCGGTCAGCTCGACGCGCTTGGGGTCGACGAGGACCATCCGCACGTCCTCCGGGGTGGCCCGCACCATGATCGAGGTGATCAGGCAGTTGATGCAGGAGGACTTACCCGATCCGGTGGCGCCGGCGACCAGGACGTGCGGCATCTTGGCGAGGTTGGCCATCTCGTAACCGCCCTCGACGTTCTTGCCGAGCGCCACGAGCATCGGGTGGTCGTCCTCGGCGGCGTCCGCGAGGCGCAGCACATCGCCGAGGTTGACCATCTCGCGGTCGGAGTTGGGAATCTCGATGCCGACGGCGGACTTGCCCGGGATCGGCGAGATGATCCGCACGTCCGGACTGGCCACGGCGTACGCGATGTTCTTGGCCAGGGCCGTGATCTTCTCGACCTTCACGGCGGGGCCGAGCTCGATCTCGTAACGGGTGACCGTCGGGCCCCGGGTGAAGCCGGTGACCGCGGCGTCGACCTTGAACTCGGTGAAGACGTTGGTCAGCGAGGCCACGACCGCGTCGTTGGCGGCGCTGCGGGTCTTGCCCGGGCCGCCGCGCTCCAGCAGGTCGAGCGAGGGCAGTGAGTAGGTGATGTCGCCGGACAGCTGGAGCTGTTCGGCGCGGGCGGGCAGGCCCTCGGAACGCTCGGGTGCGGGCTTGGTCAGATCGGGAACGGCACCGGACCGGCCGGAGGCGTCACCGGAACGGTCACCGCCGCTCGCGTCGTCGGCACCGGACCGGCCCGACCGGCGGCCGGCGATCGCCCCGGCCTTCCCCTCGCCGCCCCGCTCGGCCTCCCGGGCCCCGGGCACGGGCGTCCCGGTGCGCTCCCGGTCCGCGGAGACGCCCTGGGTCAGGTCGGCGACGACCGGCGAGGGCGGCATCCCGTTGAGCACGGCCCCGTCGAGCGCGGCCGCGGCGGCGGCGGCGACGTCCACCGCGTCCAGCGGCCGGTTCATCGCGGGCTGCGCGGAGGGCCTGCGGGGCCTCCGGCGCTTGGTGAGCGCCTCGGCCTCGACCTGGTCGTGGTCGTAGACCGGGTCAGGGTCCGTGCGCCGTGCACCGCGCCGCCGGGTCCGCTCGGGCAGCGCCTCGCGCCACTGGTCCTCGTAGCGCTCGTCGTCGGCCTCGTACCCCTCGTCGGCCTCGGGGGCCGGTTCCACGATGCCGAGGCGGACGCCGAGCTGGCGCAGCCGCTGCGGAATGGCGTTGACCGGGGTGGCGGTGACGACGAGGAGCCCGAACACGGTCAGCAGCACCAGCAGCGGTACGGCGAGCACCTCCCCCATCATGAAGATCAGCGGCTTGGAGGTGGCCCAGCCGACCAGCCCGCCCGCGTCCTGCATCGCCTCGGTGCCCGCGTCCCGCCCCGGCGAACCGCAGGCGATGTGGACCTGGCCGAGGACTCCGATGACCAGGGCGGACAGCCCGATGACGATACGGCCGTTGGCCTCGGGCCGCTCCGGATACAGGATCAGTCGCACCGCCATCGCGCCCAGCAGTATCGGCGCCAGCAGGTCGAGCCGGCCGAAGGCCCCGGTCACCAGCATCTCGACCAGGTCGCCGACCGGTCCCTGGAGGTTGGACCAGGTGCCCGCGGCGACGACCAGCGCCAGGCCGAGCAGGAGGAGTGCGAGCCCGTCCTTGCGGTGGGCGGGGTCAAGTCCCTTGGCGCCACGCCCTATCGAGCGGAACACCGCGCCGACGCCGTGCGCCGCCCCGAGCCAGACCGCCCGCACCAGCCGGTAGAGACCCCCGGTGGGTGACGGCGCGGGTTTGGGCGCGGGCTTCTTGGCCGCCGCCTTCTTCGCGGGAGCCTTCTTGGCGGGGGCAGCCGCCTTCTTCGGTGCGGTCTTCTTGGCGGGCGCGGCTTTTTTCGCCGGGCCCGAGGTACGGCCGACGCGCTTCGCGGTGCCCGCCGTGCCCTGGGAACCCTTGCCGGACGTACGTGAGGCCATGGTGCCGAGGTTACCGCTGTCGTCGCCCGTGAACACGTTCGCCTACCGGTTCACCCGACCGTGTCGGCTCCGGACGGCCGGGAACTGACGCCGCATCACAGCAGAGGAGCGGAGGGCGCGAGGTGTCAGCTCTGTGCGGGCAGCACGCCCGTGCCTCCGCCGGTGCCCGGCTCCAACGCGTCGAGCGCGCGGCGCAGGCCGGTCAGCTTGCGCTCCAGGTGGGCGGCGGTGGCGACCGCCGCGGCGTCCGCGGATTCGTCGTCGAGCTGCTTGGAGAGGGCTTCCGCCTGCTCCTCGACCGCCGCGAGCCGTGCGGAGAGTTCGGCCAGCAGACCGGCCGGCTCCTTCTCGTGCTCGCCGCCCGCGTGGCCGTCGCCCTCCAACTGGAGCCGCAGCAGCGCGGCCTGCTCGCGGAGCTTGCAGTTCTTCATGTAGAGCTCGACGAAGACCGAGACCTTCGCCCGCAGCACCCACGGGTCGAACGGCTTGGAGATGTAGTCCACCGCACCGGCCGCGTAACCCCGGAAGGTGTGGTGCGGACCGTGGTTGATCGCGGTGAGGAAGATGATCGGGATGTCCCGGGTCCGCTCCCTCCGCTTGATGTGCGCGGCGGTCTCGAAACCGTCCATGCCCGGCATCTGGACGTCCAGCAGAATGACCGCGAAGTCGTCCGTGAGCAGCGCTTTGAGCGCCTCCTCCCCTGACGATGCCCGGACCAGTGTCTGATCGAGCGCAGAGAGGATGGCCTCCAGCGCCAGCAGATTCTCCGGCCGGTCATCGACCAGGAGGATCTTGGCCTTCTGCACCATGGCCCGTCCTCCTCGCCCCGGAAATGCACCGGGTGCCGCCCCAGGGGACGACTCCCTTACGCCGTCCGTCCTTGTGCCGGTCATGGTAGCCGCACCCCGCCCGTCACCACACCCTGTCACCGCGATGTCACTGTGCACATACCGCAAACGCGGTGGGAGACCAGAAGGTTCCCCGAATGCAGCGCGTTCACACCCGTTCGCGCACAGTCGGTCAACAACTCACGCCAATTCTTTCAATCTTCGATCACTCTCCGTGCATCCACTGCTCCATCACCGCGAGCAGGTGATCAGGATCGACCGGCTTCGTCACATAGTCGGAAGCTCCGCAATCGATCGCCTTCTCCCGATCGCCCTTCATCGCCTTCGCGGTGAGCGCGACGATCGGCAGCCCGGCGAACTGCGGCATCCGCCGGATCGCGGTCGTCGTCGCGTACCCGTCCATCTCGGGCATCATGATGTCCATCAGCACGACCGTCACATCGTCGTGCTGCTCCAGGACTTCGATGCCCTCGCGCCCGTTCTCCGCGTACAGCACCGACAGTCCGTGCTGCTCCAGCACGCTGGTGAGCGCGAAGACATTACGGATGTCGTCGTCGACGATGAGCACCTTCTCGCCGCGGAAGCGGAATGTCCGCCGGGGCGCCGGCTCCTCAGCCGCGGCCTGGTCCTGACCCTGGCTCTCGACCTGGCTCCCCTGCACCCACTCCTCCTGCTGGGGTGCGCTCTCGGACGTGGTCCGGCCGGCCGGCAGGGCGGGCCTGCGGGCCGCGTCCCCCAGGGCCTTGCGCCGCCGCCGGAACATCCCGGCGGAGTTGGCCGGATCGCCGTACGGAGCCGACTGGCCCTGCGGCGCCTGCCCGTGCCCCATCTCGCCCGAGCCGCCCAGCACCTCGGCGGAACCGGAACCCACCGGCGGGTAACCCTGGGGCGGCAGTTCGGCGCGGTGCAACGGCAGGTACAGGGTGAAGGTGGAGCCGCGTCCGGGCTCGCTCGCCGCGTGGATCTCGCCGCCGAGCAGCCGGGCGATCTCCCGGCTGATGGAGAGCCCGAGGCCGGTGCCCCCGTACTTCCGGCTCGTCGTCCCGTCCGCCTGCTTGAACGCCTCGAAGATCACCAGCATCTTGCTGGAGGCGATCCCGATCCCGGTGTCGGTGACCGAGAACGCGATCAGATCGGCGTCCGCGTCCCGCAGCGAACCCGACTCCAGCAGATGCTCCCGGATGGCGTTCGGCACATCGGCGCCCGCCGGCCGGATCACCAGCTCCACCGCGCCGGTGTCGGTGAACTTCACCGCGTTGGACAGCAGGTTGCGCAGCACCTGGAGCAGGCGCTGCTCGTCGGTGTGCAGCGTCGCGGGAAGCTCCGGCGACACCCGTACGGAGAAGTCGAGGCCCTTCTCCGCGGTGAGCGGGCGGAAGGTCGCCTCCACGTAGTCGACCAGCTGGACCAGCGCGATCCGGGTCGGGCTGACGTCCATCTTGCCCGCCTCGACCTTGGAGAGGTCGAGGATGTCGTTGATCAGCTGGAGCAGGTCGGAACCGGCCCCGTGGATCGTCTCGGCGAACTCCACCTGCTTCGGCGAGAGATTGCCCTCGGCGTTGTCCGCCAGCAACTTGGCCAGGATCAGCAGTGAGTTGAGCGGGGTGCGCAGCTCGTGCGACATGTTCGCCAGGAACTCGGACTTGTAGCGCATCGAGACCGCGAGCTGCTCGGCGCGCTCCTCCAGCACCTGCCGCGCCTCTTCGATCTCGGTGTTCTTCACCTCGATGTCGCGGTTCTGTTGGGCCAGCAGCTCGGCCTTCTCCTCCAGTTCGGCGTTGGACGCCTGGAGGGCCTTCTGCCGGTTCTCCAACTCCTGCGAGCGGTCCCGCAGTTGCTCGGTCAGCTCCTGCGACTGCTCCAGCAGCTTCTCGGTCTTGGTGTTGACGCTGATGGTGTTGACGCTCGTCGCGATCATCTCGGCGAGCTGGTTGAGGAAGTCCCGCTGAATGTGCGTGAACGGCTGGAAGGAGGCCAGTTCGATCACGCCGAGGACCTTGCCCTCGAAGAGCACCGGCAGCACGATCACATGCGCCGGAGGGGCCTCCCCGAGGCCGGAGGAGATCTTCAGATAGCCCGGCGGCACGTTGTCCACCTGGATCGTCCGCTTCTCCTCGGCGGCCGTCCCGATGAGCGTCTCCCCGGGCCGGAACGAGGTCGGCATCGAGCCTGCGGAGTAGCCGTAACTCCCCCGCATCCGCAGCTCGTACGCATTGGCTTCGCCGTTGTCGGGACCGACCTCGTCCGAGTCGCCGGCGGCCATCGCCAGGAAGAACGCGCCGTGCTGCGCCGAGACCACCGGCGTCAGCTCGCTCATGATCAGCGAGGCCACGTCGTCCAGATCGCGGCGGCCCTGCATCAGACCGGAGATCCGGGCCAGGTTGCCCTTCAGCCAGTCCTGCTCCTTGTTGGCGAGCGTGGTGTCGCGCAGGTTCGCGATCATCGTGTTGATGTTGTCCTGGAGGACCTGGATCTCCCCGGCCGCGTCCACGTCGATCTTCAGGTTCAGATCGCCGCGGGTCACCGCCGTGGCGACGGCCGCGATGGCGCGGACCTGACGGGTCAGGTTCCCGGCCATCTCGTTCACCGACTCGGTGAGGTCGCGCCAGGTGCCGTCCACGTCCCGCACCCGCGCCTGACCGCCCAGCTGCCCTTCCGTGCCCACCTCGCGGGCGACCCGGGTCACCTGCTCCGCGAACGAGGACAGCTGGTCGACCATCGTGTTGATGGTGTTCTTCAGCTCCTGGATCTCACCGCGCGCGTCGATGTCGATCTTCTTGGTGAGGTCGCCCTTGGCGATGGCGGTGGTGACCGTGGCGATCTGCCTCACCTGGCCGGTCAGGTTGGAGGCCATCGAGTTCACGGACTCGGTGAGGTCCTTCCACGTACCGGCGACCCCCGGCACCCGGGCCTGGCCGCCCAGTTCGCCCTCCGTGCCCACCTCACGGGCCACACGCGTGACCTCGTCGGCGAACGAGGACAGCGTCGTCACCATCGTGTTGACCGTGTCGGCCAGCTCCGCGACCTCGCCGCGCGCCTCCACGGTGACCTTCTTCGTCAGATCGCCGTTGGCGACCGCCGAGGAGACCCGGGAGATGTTCCGCACCTGGCTGGTCAGGTTGTTGGCCATCAGGTTGACGTTCTCGCTGAGGTCCTTCCAGATGCCGGTCGCGCCGCGCACCCGCGCCTGACCGCCCAGGATCCCCTCGGTGCCCACCTCACGGGCCACCCGGGACACCTCGTCGGCGAAGTTCAGCAGCTGGTCGACCATCGTGTTGACGGTCGTGACCAGTTCGAGGATCTCGCCCTTGGCGTCGACGGTGATCTTCTTCGAGAGATCGCCCTTGGCGACCGCGGTGGTGACCTCGGCGATGTTGCGGACCTGGAGGGTCAGGTTGTTCGCCATGCCGTTGACGGACTGGGTGAGGTCCTTCCACGTACCGGACACGCCCTGCACCTCGGCCTGACCGCCGAGGATGCCCTCCGTACCCACCTCGCGGGCGACCCGCGTCACCTGCTCCGCGAAGTTGGACAGCTGGTCCACCATCGTGTTGAGGGTGTTCTTCAGCTCCAGGATCTCGCCCCGGGCGTCCACGTCGATCTTCTGCGACAGGTCACCGCGCGCGACCGCCGTGGCGACCTGCGCGATGTTACGGACCTGAGCGGTGAGGTTCCCCGCCATCCCGTTCACCGAATCGGTCAGATCACGCCACACTCCAGCCACACCGGGCACCTGCGCCTGACCGCCGAGCCGGCCGTCCGTACCCACCTCGCGGGCCACCCTGGTGACCTGGTCGGCGAAGGCGGAGAGCTGATCGACCATGGTGTTGATCGTGTTCTTCAGCTCCAGGATCTCGCCCCGGGCGTCCACGTCGATCTTCTGCGACAGGTCGCCCCGCGCCACCGCCGTCGTCACCTGCGCGATCTGCCTCACCTGGGAGGTGAGGTTGCCGGCCATGAAGTTGACGGAGTCCGTGAGTTCCTTCCACGTACCCGACACACCGTCCACGCGCGCCTGACCGCCGAGGCGGCCCTCGGTGCCCACGTCCCGGGCCATCCGCGTCACCTGGTCGGCGAAGCTGGACAGCTGCGCCACCATCGTGTTGACGGTGTTCTTCAGCTCCAGCATCTCCCCGGCCACGTCCACGGTGACCTTCTGCGACAGGTCACCGTTCGCGACCGCCGTGGTGACCTGCGCGATGTCCCGGACCTGACCGGTCAGGTTGCGGAACGCGGTGTTCACCGAGTCGGTGAGGTCCTTCCACGTCCCCGCGGCCCCCGGCACCTCGGCCTGGCCCCCGAGCCGCCCCTCGACGCCGACCTCCCGGGCCACCCGGGTCACCTCGGAACCGAAGGACTGGAGCTGGTCCACCATCGTGTTGACGGTGTTCTTCAGCTCCAGCATCTCCCCGGCCACGTCGACCGTGACCTTCTGCGACATGTCACCGCTGGCCACCGCGGTCGTCACCTGCGCGATGTCCCGTACCTGTGTGGTCAGGTTCCGGAAGACCGTGTTCACCGAGTCGGTGAGGTCCTTCCACGTCCCGGCGGCACCGGGCACCTGCGCCTGACCGCCGAGCAGCCCCTCGCCACCGACCTCGCTCGCCACACGTGTCACTTCGTCGGCGAAGGTGCGCAGCGTCTCGGTCATCTGGTTGATCGTCTCGGCGAGCTGCGCGACCTCGCCGCGCGCGCTCACCGTAACCTTCTGGGTCAGGTCACCGCTGGCTACCGCCGTCGTCACCTCCGCGATCCCGCGCACCTGGGAGGTGAGGTTGCCCGCCATCGTGTTGACGGAGTCGGTGAGGTCCTTCCACACACCGGCCACACCCGGCACGGTCGCCTGACCGCCCAGCTCGCCCTCCGTACCCACCTCACGGGCGACGCGCGTCACCTCGGAGGAGAACGAGGACAGCTGGTCGACCATCGTGTTGACGGTGTTCTTCAGCTGGAGCATCTCACCGGCCACATGGACGGTGACCTTCCGTGACAGATCGCCCTTGGCGACCGCCGTCGTCACCAGCGCGATGTCCCTCACCTGGGCGGTCAGCCGGTACGCCATGGTGTTGACGGAGTCCGTGAGGTCCTTCCAGGACCCGGACATCCCGCGCACCTGCGCCTGGCCGCCGAGCTTGCCCTCGGTACCCACCTCGACGGCGACCCGGGTCACCTGCTCGGTGAAGACCGACAGCTGGTCGACCAGGTTGTTGACCGTACGGGCGACCTTCAGGAACTCGCCGCGCAGCGGCCGTACCGTCTCGTCCTCGGTGTGCGAGCGCAGCTCCATCCGCTGCTCCAGGTCACCGTCGGCGACCGCCGACAGGACCCGGCCCACTTCGGAGACCGGTCGGGCGAGATCGTCGACGAGCTCGTTGGAGGCGTCGATCGCGGCGGCCCAGGAACCCTCACAGGCGCCCGTCTCCAGCCGCTCCGTGAGCTTGCCCTCGCGCCCGACCACGCGCCGTACGCGCGCCAGCTCACCGGTGAGATGCAGATTCCGGTCGGCGACCTCGTTGAAGACCGCCGCGATCTCCGTCATCACGCCGTCGCCGGAGACGGTGAGGCGTCGGCGGAAGTTGCCGTCGCGCATCGCCACGAGTCCCGCGAGCACTCTGTTCAGAGCTGCCGCATCGACCTCGACGGTGCCATTGCGCTGCTTTTTCACGGACTGTCCGCCTTTTGTACGCGCCTTCGAACCCTGCGCCGCCACGCCAGACTCCACCGTGTCCCTCCCGCAGGGGTTGACCGTTTCACTCGGGCCTATCCGGAAGCTTGCCCAGTTCCACTTTGGACCACCGCCACAGCACACCGTCAACGGGCGACCGGGCGGACGTCAAATCGTTGCAACGTACCAGGCCGGAACAGGTCCGTGGGCAACCTGTACCGGTTGCCCCCCATCCCATGCACCGGGAGTCCATACTTGTGCGCCCGCGCACCACCACCGGGGCGGCCTGTCCCGAACTCGGCCCTCGTGTACCCGGCACCCTTCACGAACGTCTAGCCTGGCAAGCGAATCGAAGCGGCGATAAACGGGCACAGGACTCGGGGAAGCGACGAGACACCATATGGGGAGTGCTGTGATCACCGCGCGCGCGGCCGCCACCTTCGAACCGGTCGGGCGCTCCGTCGCGACCGCCCGCGCCTTCGTCCGGGACACGCTCCAGGGATGGGGCTACAACGATGTCGTCGACGACGCCGTCGTCCTCACCAGTGAGCTCGTGACCAACGCCGTCATCCACGCCGGGACGGCCGCCGACGTACTGTGCCTGCGCACCGGCGACGGCGTACGCGTCGAGGTCTCCGACCACTACCCGGAACGCGAGGTCCCGCTCCAGAGCAACGGACTCGACTTCGGCAGCCCGGACCGCGAAAACGGCCGCGGCCTGCTGCTCTGCGCCGCCCTGGCCTCCCGCTGGGGCGTCGAGTACAGCCCCACGCGCAAGCACGTCTGGTTCCAGCTGGACCTGCCCGACCGGCCCGTGGGCATCCGCTCCGCCGGCCCGGTCCTGCCCACCTCGCTCCTCCCCGTCACCGACCAGCGCGTCCGGGTCGCCGTCGTCCAGATCGACAGCACCGGCGCGATCAGCGCGTGGAACGACGACGCCGCGTACGTCTTCGGGCACACCGCGGAACAGGTCACCGGCAAGCAGTTCACCGACTTCGTGGCCTGGCCGCACACCCCGGGGACCAACACCGGCATCGCCGACGCCCTCCAGCTATCCCGCTGGGAGGGCAGCTACGGCATCCGCGGCGCCGACGGCCGGACCATCGCCGTCTACTCCTCGCACCTGCGGGTCCGCGACACCGCCGGCGAACCCTCCACGGTCTGCCTTCTCGTCCGCGACGACGAGCGCGCCGTGCTCCAGTCCCCGGTCCGCGCCCCGGTCTCCGACACCTCGTCCGACAACCGCACCGCGGACCCGTTCGAGGTTTTCATCGGCTCTCCCGCCCCCGACGACCTGGACGGTCTCCTCCAGCGGACGGTCGAGCGGGCCCGCGACATGCTCGACGCCGACGCGGCGTTCCTCCTGCTCGCCACGGACGACGAGACGGAGCTGGAGGTCCGCGCCACGACGGGCCTCCCCTCGGCCCGCCAGCGCTTCGCCCGCGTCCCCGTGGAGGCCGGAACGGGACGCTACGGCTCCGCCCGCATGCCCGCCGTCCACGACGACCTGACGGCCGTCCCCGGCGCCGTCCCGCTGCTCACCGACACCGGCATGCGCTCGGTCGTCACGGTCCCGCTGAAGGTCGAGGGCCGCCTCACCGGCTCCCTCGGCGTCGCGGCGGAGGGCGCGGGCCGCTACTCGAACGAGGAGGCCCTGCGTCTCCAGTTCGCCGCCGACCGCATCGCTCTGGCCGTGGAGTCCGCCCGTCTCGGCGAGCTGGAACGGCTGCGCCGCGGCTCCCTGTCCTTCCTCGTCGAGGCCTCCGACCTGCTGGCCGGCACGCTCGACCGGGACCAGACCCTGGCGCTCATGGCCCAGATGACGGTCCCCACCCTGGCCACCTGGTGCGCCGTCTACACGATCGCGGACCAGTCCTCCGATCCGTACCTCTCGTACGTGCTCCACGAGGACGAGGACCTCATCGACGGCCTCAAGGCCCTGCTCTCCAAGATCGCCCCGCCGGATCCGGTACCGACCCCGGGCGCCCGGGTCTGGGCCGCCCCCTCGGAGGCCGGTCACAAGGCCGCGCTCAGCACGTCGACCCGCAGCCTCCAGCGCGACGCCCCGCTGAGCATGAGCACAGCCACCCGCACCACGCTCGCCACGGCCCAGGCCGTCGGCGGCGAGACGGTCGTCCTCCCGCTGGTGGCCCGCAACCGCGTGATCGGCATGCTGACGCTCGGCAAGCCCTCGGACGACCACTTCCGCCAGGAGATCCTGGAACTGGCCGAGGATCTGTCCCGCAGGGCCGCCCTGGCCCTGGACAACGCCCGCCTGTACTCGGAGCGCATGGCGATCAGCCAGTCCCTCCAGCGCAGCCTGCTGCCCCCGGGCCTCCCCGACGTGCCGAACGTCGAGATCGAGGTCATCTACCGCGCCGCCGGCGAGGGCAACGAGGTGGGCGGCGACTTCTACGACGTCTTCCCGATCAGCGACGGTGCGTACGGCTTCGCCATCGGCGACGTCTGCGGTACGGGCCCGGAGGCGGCCGCCGTCACGGGCCTGGCCCGCCATGCGCTGCGCCTGCTCGCCCGCGAGGGCTTCGGCGGCCCGGCGGTCCTGGAGCGCCTCAACGCCGCGATCCTCGACGAGGGCGCCCGCAGCCGCTTCCTGACCCTGCTGTACGGCGAGCTGTGGCCCCAGGAGGACGGCAGCGCCCTCCTGAAGGTCGTCTGCGCCGGCCATCCGCTGCCGCTGCGCCTGCGCCAGGACGGCTCCGTCGAGTCGGCCGCGGAACCGCAGCCCCTGCTCGGCGTGATCGACGACCTCGACCTGTACGAGCAGGAAGTCATCCTCAACCCGGGCGACGTCCTCCTCTGCGTCACGGACGGCGTCACCGAGCGCCGCGAGGGAACCCGCATGCTGGGCGACGACGGCCTGGCGGACGTCCTGTCGACCTGTACGGGCCTGACGGCCGGAGCGGTTGCCTCGCGCATCCTGCGGGCCGTGGAACGCTTCGCCGCCGAGCCGGCCTCGGACGACATGGCGATCCTGGCCATGCGCGTCCCGGAACCGCCCCTCGTCTGACCACCGACGTCTGGCCACCAACGCGAAAGGCCCCCGCCACGTGGCGGGGGCCTTTCGTTGTTCTGAGCCCCAATGCGGAATCGAACCGCAGACCTTCTCCTTACCATGGAGACGCTCTA
>NZ_JBHXJG010000146.1:0-18119 GCF_042723425.1 Streptomyces sp. NPDC058375
CTCCCGTACCCCACCCGCCCCTCTTTTTTCGTCGGTCGTGTCGGCTATCCGCCCAATACGGCGGTGACGTCCGCGTGGTGGTAGTAGACCTTGCCGGAGACTTTCTGACGACGCCACCGGTGCTGGTTGGCGAGCCGGTAGATGCTCCCGGCCGGGATATCGCTCAGGAGTCCGATGTCCGACACGCTGTACCAGGTGCGGACCGGCGCGGAGCGTTTCTGCATTCGCATTTCCAGCGCCGTCCACTCCTCATACGCCCACCGATGCGATTCGTCGGCGCTGCACCGTATCTCCGAGGGCCGCGGGCTGCCGCCCGGCACCCCCTTGACCACGGCCCGGAGTTTCCCGGGGCAGTCGGTCAGCACGCAATTGCCGACGGGGATGGTGCGCACCGGCCGGGGCTCGTGGACCCACTGGGCGGCCCGGGCCAGCGCGCCGAATTCCTCGGCCGCCTCGGGCGCCGCGCCGTGGCAGGACAGCCAGGTCAGATTCGCCCGGACGAAGCCGGCCAGCAGGTCCACCCGGCGTGGCGGCGGCCGCAGGCCGCGCTCGTCCGCGATGAGGGACGCCCAGGACGCCAGCAGCGTGATGATGCGGGAGCGTACGTCGGCCGCCGCCGTGTTGAAGGGCATCCCCTGCCCGCGACCGGAATTCGACACCTTTTCCCGCGGCGTGTGCGTACCCCCGAGCAGAGCTCCACAATGGAGATAGAGGGCGGGGAGCTCACGCAGGAAGACGGCGAGCTTTTCCGTACACGTTTCGCACAGAACTCTCTGCGTGTTCCCTGTGGAACAACTGTGTGAACTCTCGGTTTCTTTTTGTTTCACATCACTGGACGACAGACATCCCATAGCAGTGTTTCACTTCCCCCGGCTCCGGCATGTACCGATGACCTATTCGCGCTTCAAAGGTATTCGACGGGAAGTCCGGACGGCAGTGCATCCATCATGAGCACACAGGGGAAAGTTCCGACTCGATCATGAGAAATTCATGCCACTGCCGTGCCCGACGCACTATCGGGCACGGCAGCATTTCGGGTATACCAGTAGTAGGCGTTCAGACGGCGGGTACGGTCACAGCCAGCCGGCATTGAGCGCGATGCGGACGGCGTCCACCCGGGTGCGAGCGTTGAGTTTTGTCGCCACGGTGGTGAGGTAGTTGCGTATGGTGCCGGGGGAGAGATGGAGGCGGGCTGCTATATCTGTCACGCCCTCACCGCCGGCGGCCAGCCGGAGCACTTCCATCTCGCGGTCGGTGAGCGGAGGCGTCGGCGCCTGCCAGGCGGATACGGCCAGATCCGCGTCGATGACCCGGCGCCCGGCCGCGAGTTCCCGTACCGCGCTGACGAGGTTCTCGGGTGGCGAGTCCTTGAGCAGGAACCCGCCGACCCCCATGTTCAGCGCTCTGCGCACCGTCGCCGGCCGCCAGTGGTTGGTGAGGATCAGGGCTCGCGTCTGTGGTAGTTCGGAATGAACCTTCTCAACCGTCGAGAGATCGCTCTCGCCGGGCATGTCTATGTCGATCACCGCGACATCCGGCCGGTGCAGTCGGGCTGTGGGCAGTATCTTCGCGCTGTCGCCCAGTTCTGCCACGACGTCAATGTCCTTCTCTCGCGTCAGCAGCGCGATCAAAGCCCCCCGTACCATGTGCACGTCTTCGGCGAGCAGAACCTTAATCACATGCCCTCCAGGGTGAACGAAGGGAGTTGGCCCCCTTGCAGCACTGGTCGGACAGGATCATATCTGCTGATTAGAATTTTTTACAGGATTCTTTACCTGGCGCGAATGAGCGTCCCCGGGGCGGGCGTCCGGGGATTGCCCGTCGAAGCCCGTTCGGGCAGCGTTCACGTTCGAACGGTCCGATTGTTTCAGGCCACGGCCATTCTGCTGCCCCTTACAGTGCCGCCCTCGCCTTCAACGGCTCCCACCATGTTCGGTTCTCCCGGTACCAGGAAATGGTCTCGGCGAGCCCCTTGGTGAAATCCTTTTGAGGCTGGTATCCCAACTCGGTCCGGATCTTCGTCCAGTCGACGGAGTAGCGCCGGTCGTGCCCCTTGCGGTCGGTGACGTACTCCACTCTTTCCCAGCCCGCGCCGCACTCCGCCAGCAGCAGCTTGAGCAGTTCGAGGTTGGTCAGTTCGGTGCCGCCGCCGATGTTGTACACCTCGCCCGGGCGGCCCGCCCTCCGCACCAGCTCGATCCCGCGCACATGGTCGTCGATATGGAGCCAGTCGCGGACGTTGCCCCCGTCCCCGTAGAGCGGAACCGTCAGCCCGTCGAGCAGGTTGGTCACGAACAGCGGGATGACCTTCTCCGGGAAGTGGTGGTGGCCGTAGTTGTTGGAGCACCGGGTCACGCGCACGTCCAGTCCGTGCGTGCGGTGGTAGCTCAGGGCCAGCAGATCGCTCGACGCCTTGGAGGCGGAGTACGGGGACGTGGGGTCGAGCGGATGATCCTCCGACCACGATCCCTCGTCGATCGACCCGTACACCTCGTCGGTGGAGACGTGGACGAACGTCCGGGAGCCGGCGCGCAGGGCCGCGTCGAGCAGGACCTGTGTGCCCAGGACATTGGTCCGTACGAACGCGGCCGAGCCGAGGATGGAGCGGTCCACATGGGACTCGGCGGCGAAGTGCACGATGTGGCGGGCCCGCTCGGTCAGCCGGGCGACGAGGGGCTCGTCACAGATGTCGCCCTGGACGAAGGAGAACCGGGGGTCGTCGCGGACCTCCCGCAGATTCTCCGGGTTCCCCGCGTAGGTCAGCTTGTCCAGCACGGTGACCGTGACGTCGCCCGGCCCGCCGGGGCCGAGGAGCGTACGTACGTAATGGGAGCCGATGAAGCCCGCGCCTCCGGTCACCAGGACCCCGGTGGCGGTCATGAGGAGATCTGCACGCGGCTGTGGTCGCCGAGGACCAGCCGGTGGGCGTGCGGGACGGCGGGCGCCGGGGTGACGGTGACGTTGCGTCCGATCATCGACGCCTCGACCCGGCCGACCCCCACGATCGACGAACCCCGCAGCATGATGGAGAACTCGATCTCGCTGTGCTCGATCCGGCAGTCCTCCGCCACCGAGGTGTAGGCGCCGATGTACGAGTCGCTGATCACGGTGGAGCGGCCGATCACGGCGGGGCCCACGATCCGCGACCTGCGGACCCGCGCCCCCTCCTCGATCCGGACCCGGCCGATGATCTGGCTCTCCTCGTCGACGTCGCCCTCGATGCGCAGCTCCAGGGTCTCCAGGACCAGCCGGTTCACCTCCAGCATGTCCATGACGTTGCCGGTGTCCTTCCAGTACCCGGGCACCGTGGTCGAGCGCACGTCCCGCCGCTCGTCGATGAGCCACTGAAGGGCGTGGGTGATCTCCAGCTCCCCGCGCAGGGAGGGCCGGATCGCGCGCACCGCCTCGTGGACGGCCGGGGTGAAGAGGTAGACGCCGACGATCGCCAGGTCGCTGCGCGGCACCGTGGGCTTCTCCTCCAGGGACACCACGCGTCCCTGACCGTCCAGTTCGGCCACGCCGAAGACGGTGGGGTCGGAAACCCGGGTCAGCAGGATCTGGGCGTCCGGCCGCTCGCGGCGGAAGTTCTCCACGAGGTCGGTGATCCCGCCCACGATGAAGTTGTCCCCGAGGTACATCACGAAGTCGGAGTCGCCGAGGAACTCACGGGCGATCACGACCGCGTGGGCCAGTCCGAGCGGCTTGTGCTGCGGGATGTAGGTGATGTCCAGGCCGAACTTCGAACCGTCGCCGACCGCCTCGCGGATCTCGTCCGCGGTGTCGCCGACGATGACGCCGACCTCCGTGATCCCCGCCTGGGCGATGGCCTCCAGGCCGAAGTAGAGGACGGGCTTGTTGGCGACGGGCACCAGCTGCTTCGCGGTGGTGTGCGTGAGCGGGAGCATGCGGGTGCCGGAGCCCCCGGCCAGGACCAGCGCCTTCACGAGGCCCCCTCGGGCGGGCGGACGGGTTGTTCGCGTGTCACGGATATCTGCAACGGCATTCAAAAGCCCCCCAGCGTCGACCGGTTCGGATGCCGGCCGTCGCGACGATCACTTGTGTGCACGTGCCTGACGGACAAGACGTGGGCGCTCCGGTACGGGGCCGCCTCGCCCCCGCACCATCTATCTCCCTACTGGTGTATCTTCGTCATGAAGATATTTTCCCTCGGGTAAGTTGTCAAACCCGGTGACGGAGCGTGTCACCCAGGCAGATGGGGAAGTTGGAGCATGTCGATGGAGGAAGCGGACTCCGGTGCACTTGAGGCCCAGCGTGACCGCCTCATGGACGGACTCCGGGCGTTCGGCGCGAACTACACCGAGTTCACGCAGCGTTTCGCGACCTGGCTCGGGCTGCACTCCACGGACGCCGCGGCCCTGACCGAGATCCTCTATGCGGAGGACCAGGGCGTGCCGTTGTCGCCCGCCCGGTTGAGCGAGCGGATCTCCCTCTCGTCCGGCGCCACCGCGACCCTGCTGAACCGGCTGGAGACGGCCGGGCACATCGTGCGGACCCGGGAACACACCGACCGCCGGATCGTGACGCTGCGCAGCAGCCCCGACGTCAGGCCGCGGGCCGAGGAGTTCTTCGGCCCCTACGCCCAGCGCATGGCCGAGGCCATGGCCCGGTACAGCCCCGCCCAGCTCCAGCAGTTCGAGGACTTCATCGCCCAGCTCCGCGACACCATGGACTCCCTGCTCGCCGACGAGTACGACGAGCGCCGCCCGAGGGGTTCCCACACAAGGAACGGGACTACAGAGTGAGCTCATCGAAAGCGTCAGCACGCGCGGGCGGTTCCCCGGCGGACTTCGACCGGGTGATCCGGGTGCGGGGAGCCCGCGAGAACAACCTCACCGGCGTCGATCTCGACATCCCCAAGCGGAGTCTCGTCGTTTTCACCGGAGTCTCCGGCTCCGGCAAGTCCTCGCTCGCGTTCGACACGATCGCGGCCGAGTCCCAGCGCCTCATCAACGAGACCTACCCGGCGTTCCTCCAGTCGCAGATGCCGACGCTGCCCCGTCCCGACGTCGACAGCCTGGAGAACCTCAACGCGGCCATCGTCGTCGACCAGGAACGCATCGGCGCCAACTCCCGCTCCACCGTGGGCACCGCGACCGACACCTGGACGATGCTGCGGATCGTCTTCGCCCGGGTGGGATCCCCGGCCGTGCCGAGCCCCAGCGCCCTCTCCTTCAACGACCCGGCCGGCATGTGCCAGGAGTGCGGAGGCGTCGGACGCGCCTCCTCCATCGACGTCGAGGGCATCTTCGACCGCTCCCTGTCGCTCAACGAAGGGGCGATCACCTTCCCCAACTTCGCCGTGGGCTCGGTCTTCTGGAAGATCTACACCGAGTCCGGCTTCTTCGACAACGACCTCCCGCTGGGGAAGTTCACCGAGAAGGACTGGGAGCAGCTGCTCACCGGGACCGGCGACGTCGTGAAGACCGGCGGCTACAACATGGCGTACGAAGGCGTCCTGGACAAGATCCAACGCCTCTACCTCTCCAAGGACGCCGACTCGCTGCGCCCGCACGTCCGGCGCGCCGTCGAGGCGATCGGGACCACCGGCCCCTGCTCCGCCTGCTCCGGCACCCGGCTCAACGAGGCCGCCCGCGCCTGCCGCATCGGCGGGGTGAGCATCGCCGACTGCAACGGCATGCAGATCACCGAACTGAGCCGGTGGGCCGCCACGTTGCCCGCGAAGGGGATCGGCCCGCTCAAGGACGGCCTGGTCTCGATCCTCGACAACCTGGTGGAGATCGGCCTCGGCTACCTCAGCCTCGACCGCGCCGCCGGCACCCTGTCGGGCGGCGAGGCCCAGCGGATCAAGATGGTCCGCCACCTGGACTCCAGCCTCACCGAACTCACCTACGTCTTCGACGAGCCCACCGCCGGTCTGCACGCCCACGACACCCGGCGCATGATCGGCCTGCTGGAGCGCCTGCGGGACAAGGGCAACACCGTGCTGGTCGTCGAGCACAACCCCGAGGTCATCGCGGCCGCCGACCACGTCGTCGACATCGGCCCGGGTGCCGGACTGGGCGGCGGACAGGTCGTCTACCAGGGTGACGTCGCCGGGCTGAAGAAGTCGGGCACCCCGACCGGATCCCACCTCTCGGTCCGCCGGCCCCTCAAGACCGAGGTGCGCGAACCCGTCGGCTCGCTCGACATCAAGTCGGCGTCCCTGCACAACCTGCGCGACGTCAGCGTCAGCATCCCGCTCCGCGTCCTCACCGCGATCACCGGCGTGGCCGGGGCGGGCAAGAGCTCCCTCGTCCTCGGGTCGCTGCCGAAGGAGGCGGAGGCCGCGATCGTCGACCAGTCGCCCATCAAGGGCTCCCGCCGGTCCAACCCGGCCACCTACACCGGCATGCTCGACGGCATCCGCGAGGCCTTCGCCGCCGCCAACAAGGTCAAGGCCGGGCTCTTCAGCGCCAACTCCGAAGGCGCCTGCCCCGTCTGCAAGGGGCTCGGCGTCACCTACACGGACCTCGGCTACATGACCGCCGTGCCGACCACCTGCGAGAAGTGCGAGGGCCGCCGGTTCACCGACGAGGTCCTCGCCTACCACCTGCGCGGCCGGAGCATCGCCGACGTGCTGGCGATGTCCATCGACACCGCGGCGGACTTCTTCACGGAGAAGACGGAGAAGTCCGTCACCCCGGTGCTCGCCGCGCTGAAGGACGTCGGGCTCGGCTACATCAGCCTGGGCCAGCCGCTCACCACCCTGTCCGGCGGGGAGCGCCAGCGCCTGCGGCTCGCCATCGAGATGCGCAGGAACGCCAGGACGTACATCCTCGACGAGCCGTCGACCGGGCTGCACCTGGCGGACGTCGACAACCTGATCCGCCTGCTGGACGGGCTCGTCGACGGCGGCGCCTCGGTCATCGTCATCGAGCACAACCTCGACATCGTCGCCCACGCGGACTGGGTCGTCGACCTCGGGCCCGGCGCCGGGGACGACGGCGGCCGCATCGTCTACGAAGGCCCCCCCGGCCTGATGCCGAAGACCGGGGAGTCGATGACCGGCCGCTTCCTGCACGCGTCCCGTTCGTAACCCTCCCGGCACGAAGCACGAAGCACGAAGCACGAAGCACGAAGCACGAAGCACGCGTACGACGGGCCTTGCGGACCGATCCCGACGGACCGGCCCGCAGGGCCCGCGGCGCACTCAGGCCCTGCGCTCCGCCGTCACGTGCCAGACCGGCATCGTCGCCCGGCCCGTCTCGTCCAGCCGCAGACCCGCCAACTGGTCCGCCGTGACCTCGGCGTCCGGGTACTCCTCCTTGATCATGGCCGCGATGTCCTCCGGCCGCAGAGAACTGCTGTACGCCACCGCCTCGACGGCCACCACGTCCCAGACGCTCCCGACCATCCGGCGCAGGTTCACCGCGCTGTGCCGGTGCGGTCCGGGGAACGGGGCGTCCAGCTCCTCGGCGAAGCAGAACATGTGCAGCCGCGCCCCCGGCCGGCAGGCGTCGTGGAGCACCTTCAGGTAGCGCTCCCGCTCGTCCTCGGCCAGGGCGTGGAAGCACGCACTGTCCACGACGGTGTCGAAGCGTCCCTCGACGCCCTCCAGCCGGGTGGCGTCCGCCACCAGGAAGTCGACCTCCACCCCCTTCGCCGCGGCCCGCAGACGGGCCTCGGACACCGCCGTCGCGGAGACGTCGACCGCGGTGACGGCGTGCCCCCGGGAGGCGAGGTACGCGGCGTTGTCGCCGAGCCCGCAGCCCACGTCCAGCACGTCCCCGGTGATCAGTCCGGCCTCCGCGACCGCGACCAGGGCGGGCTGCGGCCTGCCGATGTCCCAGGGCTGGACGGGCGGAGCGTCCGCCGCGCCGGTGTACATGTCCTCGAAGTCGTACCGGTCGGGGATGTGGTCGGAGGCGTAGGTCATCTGGTTCTCCCGCACTCGGGGCGTGGCCGCGGACGTCGTCGTGCCGGACGACGGGAGCCGCACCGACAACTGGTGGTGGAACACGTCCAGGGGGTCGAAGGCCGCCTTCACGGCCTGCAGCCGGACGTAGTTCTCCTTGTAATAGAGCTCGTGCCACGGCACGCCCGAGGTGTTGCACTCCGGGTCGGCCAGGTCGATGTCGGGATAGTTGATGTACGAGCCGTCGGCCAGCTCGCCGGAGACCGGCGCGCCGCCCGTGTCAGCGAACAGCTCCCCGTACAGGCCGCGCAGCCAGGCGATGTGGAACGCGTCCTCGCCGGGGTCGTTCCAGGCGGCGGAGTAGGCGGCCTTGATCACCGAGTCGCGCTGGGCGGACGAGGTGTCCCCGGGGGCGACCGCGTTGATGGCGCCGCCGTACCCGTTGAGCATCATCAGCGACTCACGGCCGAAGTAGTCCTCGCCGGTGAAGTTCCGGTACAGCCCGGCGATCTGCTCGTCGGTGTGGACGCCCCGCAGGTAGGCGGCCTTGGACTTGGTCCGCGCGCCCAGGACCGGACCGGAGTCGCCCTGCCCCATGTGGCGGGCGGCCGTCAGCCACGGCAGCTCGTAACGGATCGCGAACGGCTCCACCCCGGTGCCCTCGTCCACGGCGGCGAGGAAGGAGCCCAGGGCGGTGTCGGCGTCCGGCGCGGTCGGGTCCATCTGCACGAACATCGTCAGGTCGCCGCCCGAGCGGTGCCGCACCCACAGGGAGGCGAACAGGCCCGCGTACGGGGAGTCGGGCCCGCTGTGCTCCACGTGCCAGGCCATGAAGTTCTTGATGATCCGGGTGAACGCCGGCAGGTCCACCTGCTCCCACGACCAGGTCACCATGGCGAGCAGCAGGGAGGCGGGCGGTTTGGGCAGCAGCTCGGCCGGGTCGGTGCCGGTGGCCCCGGGGGAGCGCATCCAGAACCGGGTGACGATGCCGAAGTTGCCCCCGCCGCCCCCGGTGTGCGCCCACCACAACTCGCGGTTCGGGTCGTCGGGTTCGCGGGTGGCGACCGTGACGGCGACCTCCCCGGCCGCGTCGACGTGCACCACCTCGACGGCGTACAGATGGTCGGCGACCAGCCCGTGCAGCCGGGACAGCGGACCGTACCCGCCGCCGCTGATGTGGCCGCCCGCGCCCACCGCGGTGCACACCCCGGCGGGCAGCGTCACGCCCCACTCGCGGTACAGCGTCTTGTAGATGTGCCCCACGGTCGCCCCGGTCTCGATCGCGACGGCCTCGCGCTCCGGGTCGTGGTACACCGCCGACATCAGCGACAGGTCGAGGACGACCCGCACCCCGGGGTCGGCGATGAACGCCTCGCCGCAGTGCCCGCCGCTGCGGACGGCCACCCGCCGGCCCGCGGCCAGGGCCCGCCGCAGCGCGTCGGCGACCTGCTCGGTCGTACGGACCAGCTCGACGTGGTCGGGGGTGCCGACGAACCGGTAGTTGTCGCCCCGCACCAGTTCGGCGTAACGGTGGTCCTCGGGCCCGACGACGACCGGACCGGGGACCGGCCGCGCGGCGGAGGCCGCGTCATGGGCGGACGGGGGGATCGTGGCGGTCACCGGTCACCGGCCGGCTGGTCGGCGGCCGACCGGGAGTACACGACCTCGTACGTGTTGGACGACCGGGACGTCAGCAGCGGCCGGGCCGCCGCCCGCATCGCCCGGGAGTGCGCCGGACGGTCCTCCTCGGGCAGTTTGTGGAACCGCTCGTAGGACTCGCGGTCGTCCCACTGCGCGTAGTTGACGACATAGTCGCCGTCGAGGCCGCGCAGAATGGAGTTGGAGCGGAAGCCCGGCACCTCCTGCATCCACTCGTCCGGCTCGGTGAACAGCTCCACCAGCCGCGCCTGGTCGGACGGATCGACGCCCATGATGACGATCACGGTGAAGTCGTCCCGGTGGGGGCCTATCTCGATGTGCTCCAGCGCGGCGTGCAGCCGGGTGGAGACCACCTCCGTCTTGAGCAGGTGCACCGAGGTGGTCAGCTCACTGAAGTGCGGCACGGTGTTGTGCTTGAAGTTCTCGCCCTCGTAGCGCTCCTGAAGGTCCGCGACGCTGCGCCACTGGATGTAGTTCGCGGCGCACGGCTGGTCGATGCCGCCGTGCAGGGTGGAGGACCGCCAGCCGGGGTAGTTCGCCCCGTCGATGATCCCTTCCATGGTGTCGAGCAGGATCTTCTGCGCATCGGGGCTCGTGGTGTCGAACAGGTTGAACACCGTGAGCGATCCGTTGTCCGGTGTGATGAACGGCATGGGCTCGGTCCTCCGCTTGGCTCGGGTTCGAGGTCGGGGTCAGGCGCGGACGGCTTCGACGACGCTGTGCAGCCCGGCCCGGACGATCCGGGTGAGCTTCAGGCCGGCCCGCTCGAAGAGGTCCGCGAACTCGGCCCGGGTGCGCTGGCGTCCGCCGCAGAGCACCAGCATGTTGAGGTCCATCAGGGTGACGGTCGGTGACGGCTCGCTCCGGTCCGGCATGACCGCCTCGACCAGCAGCACCCGGCCGCCCTCGGCGAGCGCCTCCCGGCAGTTGCGCAGGATCGTGAGCGAGTGCGCGTCGTCCCAGTCGTGGATGACGTTGGAGAGCAGATAGGCGTCCGCGCCCGGCGGTACGGAGTCGAAGAAGTCGCCCCCGACGACCTCCACCCGGCTGTCGGTGCCGGAGTCCTTGAACGCCGAACCCGCCCCCGCGACCACGTCCGGCTGGTCGTACAGCACGCCGCGGACGTCCGGGTTGGCGGCGAGCACCGCGGCGAGCAGCGCACCGTGACCGCCCGCCACGTCGACCAGGGTGCCGATGCCCCCGAAGTCGAACGCGCCGACCACCGGGGCGATCAGGTTGCGCGAGGCCTCGCTCATGGCGTCGTCGAACACGCCGGAGACGTCGGCCCGCTCCCGCATGAAGTCCCAGACGTCCTGGCCGTGCACCCGCTCGAAGGCGGGCTCGCCGGTCCGGACGCTGTCGGCGAGCCCGGCCCAGGTGTTCCGGTCGGCGGGGAGCCCGACCCACCGGGCGAAGTTTCGCATCGAGGCCGGCGAGTCGCTGCGGAGCGCCTCGCCGACCTCGGTCAGGGCGAACACCTCCTCCGCGCGCTCCTCGACGAGACCGATGTCGGCCGCGGCGCGCAGCAGTCGGTAGAGCGTCGGGCCGTGGGCGCCGACCGCCCCGGCGATCTCGTCCACGGGGCGGGGGCCGTCCGACAGCGCGTCGGCGACGCCCAGTTCGGCGACGGCGCTCACGGCCGCGGCCATCCAGCTCGCGGTGGCGAGCTGGAGCACGCGGACGGAGGGCGGCAGGTGGGGCGGTGTCTGCATGGGTGCGGAACCTTTCGGTCGCGGGTACGGAAGGGGTACGAGGAGGAGGCGCGGTCGGACGCGGGGCGCGGTGAGGTCAGCGGGGCGCGGTGCGGTCAGTGGAGCGCGGCGCGGACGGCCGCGATCACGTCCGACACGTCCCGGTCGCTCAGATGGGGCCCCATGGGCAGGCTCAGCACCTGCTCGGCGATGGACTCCGCGACCGGATGGGAACCGGCCGGCCACCGGTCGGCGTCGGCATAGGCCTGCGAGAGGTGGACCGGGACCGGATAGTGGACCAGAGTGCCGACGCCCGCGCCGGTGAGGCTCTTCTGCAACCGGTCCCGGTCGTCGCAGCCGACGACGAACAGATGCCACGCGGGTTCGGTGTCCGGCGGGGCCTCGGGGAGCCGCAGGCCCGGCAGCCCCGCGAGCCCCGCCCGGTACTGCCCGGCGATCTCCGCCCGGCGGCGGTTCCAGCGGTCCAGATGGCCGAGCTTGACCCGCAGCACGGCCGCCTGCAGCTCGTCGAGGCGGGAGTTGGTGGCGAGGATCTCGTGGTGGTACTTGCGCCGGGAGCCGTAGTTGCGCAACAGCCGGAGCCGGTCGGCCAGTTCGGCGTCCGCCGTCAGCACCGCCCCGCCGTCGCCGAGCGCCCCGAGGTTCTTGCCGGGATAGAAGCTGAACGCGGTCGCCGTGGTTCCGGTGCCCACCCGCCGGCCCCGGTAGCGGGCGCCGTGCGCCTGGGCGGCGTCGTCCACCACCGCCAGCCCGTGCGCCTCGGCGACGCGCCGCAGCGCGTCGAGGTCCGCGGCCTGACCGTAGAGGTGGACCGGCATGACGGCCCGGGTGGCCGGGGTGACCGCCGCCGCCACCCGGGCGGGGTCGAGCAGATGGGTGGCCGGGTCCACCTCCACCGGCACCGGGGTGGCCCCGGCGGCCGACACGGAGAGCCAGGTGGCGATGTACGTCGCGCTGGGGACGATCACCTCGTCACCCGGACCGATGCCCAGGCCCCGCAGCGCCAACTCCAGGGCGTCGCAGCCGCTGCCCACCGCCACGCAGTGCTCGGCCCCGCAGTAGGCGGCGAACTCGCTCTCGAACGCCTCCAGTTCCGATCCCAGCAGGAACCAGCCCGAGTCCATCACCCGGTGGTACGCCGCGTCCAGCTCCTCCCGGATCTCCGCGTGGGGCGCCTTGAGATCGAGGAAGGGAATGTTCACCGCAGCCGTCCGGCGTCCGCCGCGAATTCCTGATACTCGCGGTAATAATCGGCCTCGTCGTAATGCTCGGAGGCCAGGACCAGGGCGACCGCGCCTTCGGAGAAGTTGGTGAGGCCGTTCCACACCATCGGCCCGATGTAGAGGCCCTGATGCGGACTGTCCAGCCGGAAGACCGCCGTTTCCGCGGTGTCGTCGACCATCACGTCGAAACTGCCCGAAACGGCGATGACCAATTGCTCCAGATTACGGTGAGCGTGGTCGCCGCGCATCGAGTCCACCGGCAAGGAGTAAAGGTAGAAGAGCCGCTTGATATCGAAGCCGATGTCCTTGATTCCCTCGACCACGGACAGGTGGCCGCGGCTGTCGACGATGGTCTGGAGGTCCATCAGCTCGCAGGGCCGCACGGCGCCGACCCGGCCCGGCGCGGCGGAGGCCGTCATCGCGCCTCCCGTGCCTGTTCGCCGGACGCGGCGGCGAGTGCGGACGCGGGTGCGGCGTCCGGCGCGGTGGCGAGGAACAGCCCGCGCCCCGAGGGGCCGCCGATGACGTACTCGACCGCCAGCCCGGCCCGCTCGAAGGCACGCTCGTACTGCTCCCTGGTGAACAGCGAGAGCACGTGCGTGTCGGAGAACCGGCGCAGTCCGGTGGCGGGCTCGCCCACCGTGTACTCGACGGTCATCCGGGTGGAGTCGCCCTCGCGGACCGTGTGCGAGACCCGGGCGATCGTGCGGCCGTCCACCTCCACGACGGCGGACCCGATGTACCCGTCCAGGAACTCCTCCGGGAACCACCACGGCTCGACCAGCACCACTCCGCCCGGCGTCAGATGGCGCCGGAACACCGCCAGGGTGCGGTCCAGTTCCTCGGTCGACGTCAGATACCCGACCGAGGAGAACATGCAGGTGATCGCGTCGAAGGTGCGGCCGAGGTCGAAGGTGCGCATGTCGTCGTGGTGGACCGCCACGCCGGGCAGCCGCTCCACCGCCAGCGCGTGCATCGCCGGGGCGAGTTCGACGCCCTCGACGTGGTCGACCGACTTGCGCAGGGCGTCCAGATGGGCGCCGGTGCCGCAGGCGACGTCCAGCAGACTGCCGATGTCGGGCCGCCGCTCGCGCAGCAGCCGCATGACGTCGTCCGCCTCCGCCGCGTAGTCCTTGCCCCGGCCCCGGTAGACGGCGTCGTAGACGTCCGCGTGATCCGCTCCGTAACTGCTCACGACCGCACCAGCCTCTCCAGGTCGGCGACGACGTCGTTGGGCGTCGGCAACGAGTTGAGCTCGGCGGCGAGTTCCCGCGCCTGCCGGGCGTAACGCTCGTCGGCCAGGATGGTGCCGCACGCCTCGAACGTGCCCTGGGGGGAGCCGGCCTCGCGGTGCAGGACCAGCCCCGAACCCTGCTGTTCCAGCAGCCGCAGCGAGGGCTGGAACGCCTCGAACTGGTTGAGCACGACCTGCGGGGTGCCGGCGGCCATCGCGTTGAGCGCGGTCAGCCCGCCGCTGTGCACGATCGTGTCGCAGGTGCGAACGAGGAACTCCAGTGGCACCCAGCCGCTGCGGACCTGCGGGAAGCGGGCGCGCAGCTTCTCGGCCGCCTCGTCGTTGGCCGCCACCACGATCTCGGCGTCCAGGTCGGTGAGCTTGGTTATCAGCCCGCAGAGGTGGTCGAAGATCTCGGGCATGGCGGTCCGGAAGCTGCCGTAGGTGACGCAGATCCGGGGGCGCTCGCCGCGTTCGTACATCCACGGTTCCAGCGTGCGCTGCCGGTTGCCCGGCACCCACCGCATCGGGATGCCCGGGGTCGCGCCGGGCGGCAGCAGGCTGGGCGGGCAGAGGTCGATGAACAGGTCGGGGTCGGGCAGCCGGTCGAGTCCGATGGCCGACAGCTCGGGGGCCAGCTCCTCGTTCGCGTACCGCTCCCCGCCGTCGAAGTGCAGCCAGTCCCAGGCCTGCCGGACGTGCGGGATACCGAGGTGGGCCCCGAGCAGCGCGGCGGCGTACGCGTCGGTCCCGCCGATCACCACATCCGGGCTCCAGCTCTTGGTGAGGGCCAGCAGCCCTTCCAGGCTCACCGCCGCCTGCCGCCCGAACCACCGCCCGACGTACGGGAGTTCCTGCTCGGGAGACCAGGGGAACTCGATGGGGCCGCCGGGCCGGTCCAGCTGCTTGATGCTCTCGGTGGTGTGCTCGGTGACCACGGCGACCGGGGGCAGCCCCACGCCCTCGATGGCCGGGGTGAGTTCGTCGAAGGCCGCGACGATGATCTCGTGGCCGGCGTTGCGCAGTGCCGTCGCGAGCGGAGCCAGGGCGAATACGCCCGCAGGGCTCGTCCCCGCGGCAATGAAGAGGGCTTTCATTCGTCTCCTTTTGGGCACACGTTTCGGGCACACGTTTCGGGCATGCGTTTCGGGCACACGAAAAAGCGCCGAAAAATATCTCGGCGCTCGCTGTCCGCTGCGGGTCGGTCGGTGGGAAACGGTGGTGTCGGGATCAGGGGCGTAAAACAACGCCCGGACACACACATTCCAATATGGACAACATCTTCTTCATCGCAGGTCGCCTTGTCAAGGCCTCTCGTTCCAGGGGGCGTCGTCGACCTGGACAAAAGAACGGACCGGCCGCCCACGCTGCGGGCGGCCGGTCCGGGGTGCCGGGGTTACGAGCCCGGAGTGTGCAGCGCGAGGATCTCGCGGTGCAGTTCGATCAGCCGCGGTACGTCCTCGCGCTCGGCCCGCGCCATGCCGCACTCGGTGCAGATGCCCCAGGGCCGGGCGTCGGCGGGCAGGTGGCGGTCGATGAGCGCGATCTGCCGCTCGGTCGTCCCCTCGGCCTGTTTCCCGGGGTGGTAGGGCACGACCGACAGGTAGATCTCGGTCTCCGGGGCGGTGCGGAGGTCGGCCAGCGGCGAGAAGTACGCCTCGTCGTCGCGGTCCTGCGGGGCGGTGAAGGAGATCCAGGCCGGGGCGCGTTCGGCGGCCCGGGTCACCGCGTTGGCGATGGCGACCTGGTTCGCCAGGGACTTCGGCTCGACCATGTGCCGGTGCTCGAAGTCGCCGTAACACAGGTGCAGTCCGACCGGCACGGCCGCCGGCAGGTGGTCGACGAGCGCCGCCAGCCGGGCCGTCAGCGGTTCGAGCAGCTCGGGCTGCTGGTCGATCGTGACGGTCTCCACCGCCACGTCCCACTGCACGGCGAGGTCGTCGTGCGGAACGCTGCGCACGAGCTCGTCCACGTCGGCGAGGAGCGCGCGCTCGTAGGACGGGGCGATCCGGTCCTTGTCGTCGGGGTGGAAGAGCATGGAGACCGCGACCGGGGTCGGGTACTCGGCCTGCATCCGTACGCCGGCGGAGACGACGCCCTCGTCGCGGAGCCCCGTGAAGACCGCGTAGGACTTCCGGTACTCCGTGGCGTAGCCGAGGTCGCCCCAGTCGATCGTGTCCGGGTCGGTGTCCCCGTCGAGGGCGGCGGCGGGGCCGCCCGTGTACGCGTCGTCGTCACCGCCGACCTCCCGCAGGCCGGGTGCGGCGAGGACGCGGGGGAGCTGGAAGCCGATCCACTGGGAGCGGCCGCCGGTCTCCCCGTCGGGCAGGCGGCGGACGCCGACGGGGACCTGTTCGGCGAGTGTCCGCATCACGGTGGCGGGGTCCGGCAGGTTGACCCCGCCGTTGAAGTGGACTGCTGAGGGGGGCATGGGGGGCCTCTCGGTTGTGCAGATGCCTTGCTGTCGCCGTCAACGGCCTTTGGCCCTCTTCGGTTACCCCGCCCTCTTCGCGTACCTCTCTGCGCACCCCCTTGCGTACCCCCGCCACTCCGCTACTCGGGTTGACAAGCCACAGTGCGTAGAGTTACCTTCGCTGTAAAGATACACCAGGGTGGAGGAACCGTGAGCGCCACAGAAGAAACCCCGTCCATGCGTCAATGGCTCGGCCTCGTCGCCGTGTCCTTGGGCGTGGCTCTGATCGTTGTCGACATCACCATCGTCAACGTGATCCTCGCCCCGATCATTGAGGACCTGGAGGTCACCTCGGTCGAGGCCCAGTGGGTCCAGGAGTCGTACGCGATCATCTTCGCGGCCCTGCTCCTGATCTCCGGGCGCCTGTCCGACCTGCACGGAGCCCGCAAGATCTTCCTCATCGGCCTCGTCGTCTTCGGGCTCACCAGCCTGGTGGCGGCGGTCGCTCCCAACGGCGGCCTGCTGATCCTCGCCCGCTTCCTGCAGGGCATCGGCGGCGCCATGATCCTGCCGACCTCGCTGGCCCTGGTGAACGCGACGTTCACCGGCAAGGCCCGAGGGCAGGCGTTCGCCGTCTGGGGCTCGACCATCGGCGCCGCGGCGGCCGTCGGTCCGCTGCTGGGCGGCTGGCTCGCCGACTTCTCCTGGCGCTGGGCCTTCGGCATCAACATCCCGCTGGTGGCGCTGATCATCGCCGGCGCCCTCTACTACCTGCCCGCATCCCCCCGTACGCGCGGCAGCATCGACGTCCTCGGCGGCGTCCTGTCGGCGATCGGGCTCGGCTTCCTCGCGTTCGGGCTGATCGAGGGCCGTACGTACGGCTGGCTCAAGACCATCGAACCGCTGGAGGTCGGCGGCATCTCCTGGAGCGGCGGCCCCTCCCCGGTGTTCGTCGCGTTCGTCGTGTCCATCCTCGTCATGGTGGTCTTCTGGCGGCGTCAGGCGGCTCTCAGCCGGCGCAACGAAGAGCCGCTGATGGATGTGCGGCTGTTCTCCATCGCCTCGTTCCGCAACGGCAACGTCGTCACGCTGGTCGTCGGACTCGGTGAGTTCGGCATCATCGCGGTGATGCCGCTCTGGCTGCAGTTCGCCCTCGACTACAGCGCGTTCCAGGCGGGCCTGGCGCTCGTCGCCCTCGCGGCGGGCAGCTTCTGCGCCAGCGGCGCGAGCTTCTCGATGTCCAGCACGCCGATCACCCTGGTGCGCGTCGGCCTGATCCTCGAAGCGGCGGGCCTGGCCATGCTGGGCCTGATCGCGGCCACCGACAGCGCCTGGTGGCTGATCGCGATCGCCCTGTTCGTCTACGGCATCGGGGTCGGCTTCGCCACCGCGCAGGTCACCAACATCGTGCTCGTGGACGTGCCCGCCGAGAGCGCCGGACAGGGCTCGGGCATCCAGAGCGCGTCCCGCGAACTCGGCGCCGCGCTCGGCATCGCGGTGCTGACGACCCTGTTCTTCACCACGATCACCTCCAATCTGCGCGACAGCCTGACCGGCTCCGGGGTTCCCGACGAACAGGCCCGGGAGCTGAGCGGTGTGGTGACCGACAGCGCCGGTTCGGTCATCCCGGGCCTCGCGGCGGACCCGCAGACGGCGTCCGCCGCCGACGCCGCACGCCAGGCGATGGCGGACGCGATCGAGGTGTCCAGTTACGTGTGCGCCGGGCTGCTGCTCCTGGCGCTCGCGGCCACGCTGTTCGTCAAGCCCCGCAACCCCGGCGGCGGGAGCTCCGCCGAGGACAAGCACGAGGTGACGAAGCCGGAGCCGAGCGCGCACTGACGCGCCCCTCCCCGGCCGTTCGTTCCCGCACCAGCCCGCACCGGCAGTCTCGCCGGTGTCCCTGATCGACCCGGTCGGGGGGCCATCCCCCGTGCCCTCTGACCGGGTCTTCTCTCTGCCCGGGCAGGCAGAGTCCGCCGCGAGGCCGCCCGCAGGACCGGGC
>NZ_JBHXJG010000147.1:0-18001 GCF_042723425.1 Streptomyces sp. NPDC058375
CCCGGTGGGTGTCCGGGCCGCTGCCGTTGTCGGTGGGACCGGACACAATGGGTGGGTGAGTAAGAGCAGCCTTCCCGCACCCGACCACGCCGCCGCCCTCCGTGAGGCCCTGCTCGCCGCGGACTTCACCGCGGACGGGCTCCTCGACCGCCTCGGCGCGCCCGCCTACGCCGCCCTCGCCCGCAGCGAGACCGTCCCCGCCCTGCGGGCCACCCGGGGCGACACCCCGCTCGACACGCTGGTGCGGCTGTTCCTTCTGCAGCGCCCCGTCGCCGAGGAGCAGGCCCGTGAAGCCCTGCCGCTGGACGAGTGCGTCGCGGACGGCTGGGCGACCCGCGAGAGCGGCGCGGGCGGGGAGGTCCGCGCGTGCGTCGACGTACGGCCGTACGGGGGGCCGGACGGCGAGGACTGGTTCATCGTGTCCGACCTCGGCTGCGCGGTCGGCGGTGCCGGCGGGATCGGCTCGCGCGAGGAGGGCGTCGTCCTCGGCGTCGGCGGGGCCTCCACCACCCTCGCCGGGATCACCGTGCGTACGCCGGTCGCCTCGGCGCTCGACCTCGGTACGGGCTCCGGCATCCAGGCGCTGCACGCCGCCCAGCACGCGACCCGGGTCACCGCCACCGACCTCAACCCCCGCGCCCTGGAGTTCACCCGGCTCACCCTCGCCCTGTCCGGCGCCGCCCCCGCCGATCTGCGCGAGGGATCCCTCTTCGAGCCGGTGGGCTCGGACACGTTCGACCTGATCGTTTCCAACCCGCCGTTCGTCATCTCGCCCGGCGCCCGCCTCACCTACCGGGACGGCGGCATGGGCGGTGACGATCTGTGCCGCACGCTCGTGCAGCAGGCGGGCGACCATCTGAACGACGGGGGATACGCGCAGTTCCTCGCCAACTGGCAGCACGTGGAGGGCGAGGAGTGGCAGGACCGGCTCCGCTCCTGGGTGCCGTACGGCTGCGACGCCTGGATCGTGCAGCGCGAGGTCCAGGACGTCACGCAGTACGCCGAGCTGTGGCTGCGGGACAGCGGTGACCACCGTAGCGACCCGGCCGAGTACGACGAGCGGTACGAGGCGTGGCTCGACGAGTTCGAGGCCCGGGGCACCACGTCCGTCGGGTTCGGCTGGATCACCCTGCGCAAGTCCGCCGAGGCGACGGCCGGTAACCCCTCGATCGTCGTCGAGGAGTGGCCGCACGCGGTGCAGCAGCCGCTCGGCCGGACCGTCCAGGAGCACTTCGCCCGCCAGGACTACCTCCGCGACCAGGACGACGCGGCGCTGCTCGCCGGGCACTTCACCCTCGCCGCCGAGGTCGTGCAGGAGCAGGTCGGCCTGCCGGGCGCGGAGGACCCCGAGCATGTGGTGCTGCGTCAGCACCGGGGCATGATGCGGGCGACCAAGGTCGACGCGGTGGCCGCCGGGTTCGCGGGCGTGTGCGACGGCTCGCTGCCCGCCGGGCGGATCCTGGACGCCATCGCGCAGTTGATGGCGGAGGACCCGGTGCTCCTGCGCGACCGGACTCCGCAGGCCATCCGGCTGCTGGTCGAGGAGGGCTTCCTGGAGCCGGCGCCCGGAGCCGTGACGCGGGGGGAGTAGGCCGGACGCGGCGGAGGGGCGGGAGAGGGGCGCCCCGGACAGCCAGGTGTCCGCTGCCCCGGACAGCCAGGTGTCCGCTGCCCCGAACACCAGGTGTTCGCTGCCCCGGGCACCCGTGTGCCGGTTGTCCCGGGCGCCCGGGTGCCCGCGGCGGCCGGGACTCTCGATGTCGGTTGTCCCGGCCCACCGGGCGGCCGCCGCCCCGCCTGTCCGAATGCGGCCCGGGCGCCTCCCGGTATCCGAGCCTCTCGGTCTCGGGCGCCTTCCGGTACCGGCCCGGTATGCGGGGCGTCCCCGTCCCGAGTGCCTTCCGGTACCGGCCGGTGGTGGTCGTTGCCCGGGGCCGCTGTCCTTATCAACCAGCGCGTTCGTGTCCACGCCCTCCCACGGCGCGCCCGGCCCGCACATTCCGGTCACGGACACGCCCCAGGCCCGCCCTCGGCCCCTGCCCGTACCGCCGAAGGAGTTCCGCCCGTCGGCGGGGGAGTGCTGTTCACCCGGGGTTCGTGTGGGCGATGCCCCGGAGTGACAACCTCCCCGTGCCGGACCGCCGAGGTCCGGATCCGACGGGCCGGCCGGCCCGTCCCGGGCGGCTCCCCGACGAGTCGTGCGACGGGTCATGCGACGGTCTAGGGGTAGACATGGAGAGCGTCTCAGCAGTCTTCGCCGGTACGGCCCTGGCGCTGTTCGGCGCCGCCCTCCTGATCTGGACAGGGGCGCGAGCCCTGCACCGCGCGCCGGTGGCGCACGGTGTGAGCCCCGTCGCCTCCACCGCGCTCACGACGCTCTTCGGCGTAGTTTTCCTCGGCCTCGGCGTGTGGGTCTTCACGCTCGTCTGATCCCCGTCCCCGGCCGGGCGACGCCCGGCCCGACAGGTTCTCCGGCGCACACCGCGACCCCCTCCGAAAAGCCGCAGGCCGAAGCCCCGCGTGGCCCGGACCCGGCGGTCCGGGCGGCAGGAATGGCGGAAGTCGGGTTACCGTTCGAGTGGCCGTTGCGGGCTTTTGCCGTTTGACACGGGGGCGGGTTGTACCGTCACACTCCGCAGCGACAGCACCGCGTGCAGCGTCATGACGCTGCCCCGCATGCCCATCGAGTGTCGACCGGAGAGAAGAGCGAAGTTGTCCCCGACCAGCGAGACCGCACAGGGCGGCCGCCGACTCGTCATCGTCGAGTCGCCTGCCAAGGCGAAGACGATCAAGGGCTATCTCGGCCCCGGATACGTCGTCGAGGCGAGCGTCGGGCACATCCGCGACCTCCCGAACGGCGCGGCCGAGGTCCCGGACGAGTACACCGGCGAGGTACGCCGCCTCGGGGTGGACGTCGAACACGACTTCCAGCCCATCTATGTCGTCAACGCCGACAAGAAGGCCCAGGTCAGGAAGCTCAAGCAGCTGCTGGCCGAGTCCGACGAACTCTTCCTCGCCACCGATGAGGACCGCGAGGGCGAAGCCATCGCGTGGCACCTCCAGGAAGTCCTGCGGCCCAAGGTCCCGGTCCACCGGATGGTCTTCCACGAGATCACCAAGGACGCGATCCGGGCCGCCGTCGCCAACCCGCGCGAGCTGAACCAGCGCATGGTCGACGCCCAGGAGACCCGCCGTATTCTCGACCGCCTCTACGGCTACGAAGTCTCGCCGGTCCTGTGGAAGAAGGTCATGCCGAAGCTCTCGGCGGGCCGCGTCCAGTCCGTCGCCACCCGCCTCGTCGTCGAGCGGGAGCGCGAGCGCATCGCCTTCCGCTCCGCCGAATACTGGGACCTGACCGGAAAGTTCGCCACCGGCCGCACCGGTGACGCCTCCGACCCCTCGACCCTGACCGCCCGCCTCAGCGCGGTCGACGGCCGCCGCATCGCCCAGGGCCGCGACTTCGGCCCCGACGGGCAGCTCAAGGCCGGCTCCGCCCAGACCCTGCACCTGGACGAGACGAACGCCCGCGCGCTCGCCGCCGCGCTCGCCGACTCCTCCTTCGCGGTCCGGTCCGTCGAGTCGAAGCCGTACCGCCGCTCCCCGTACGCCCCCTTCCGGACCACGACCCTCCAGCAGGAGGCGAGCCGCAAGCTGGGCTTCGGGGCCAAGGCGACCATGCAGGTGGCGCAGAAGCTGTACGAGAACGGCTTCATCACCTATATGCGTACCGACTCCACGACCCTCTCGGACACCGCGGTCTCCGCGGCCCGGGCTCAGGTCACGCAGCTGTACGGGGCGAGCTACCTGCCCGACAAGCCGCGTACGTACGCCGGCAAGGTCAAGAACGCGCAGGAGGCGCACGAGGCGATCCGCCCCTCCGGCGACCGCTTCCGCACCCCCGCCGAGACCGGGCTCACCGGCGACCAGTTCCGGCTCTACGAGCTGATCTGGAAGCGGACCGTCGCCTCCCAGATGAAGGACGCGACCGGTAACTCCGTCACCGTCAAGATCGGCGGCCGGGCGAGCGACGGCCGCGACGCCGAGTTCTCCGCGTCCGGCAAGACGATCACCTTCCACGGCTTCATGAAGGCGTACGTCGAAGGCGCCGACGACCCGAACGCCGAGCTGGACGACCGCGAGCGCCGGCTGCCGCAGGTCGCCGAGGGCGACGCGCTGTCCGCCGACGAGATCACGGTCGACGGGCACGCCACCAAGCCCCCGGCCCGCTACACCGAGGCCTCGCTGGTCAAGGAGCTGGAAGAGCGCGAGATCGGCCGCCCCTCCACGTACGCCTCGATCATCGGGACCATCCTGGATCGCGGTTACGTCTTCAAGAAGGGCACGGCACTCGTCCCGTCCTTCCTGTCCTTCGCCGTGGTCAACCTGCTGGAGAAGCACTTCGGCCGGCTCGTCGACTACGACTTCACCGCCCGCATGGAGGACGACCTCGACCGCATCTCGCGGGGCGAGGCCCAGTCCGTGCCGTGGCTCAAACGCTTCTACTTCGGCGCCCAGCCCGGTGACGACACCGCCGCGGCGGGAGCGGCCTCCGACGCGGGCAACGGCGACGGCGACCACCTAGGCGGCCTGAAGGCACTGGTCACCGACCTCGGCGCGATCGACGCCCGGGAGATCTCGTCCTTCCCCGTCGGCAACGACATCAAGCTCCGCGTCGGCCGCTACGGCCCCTACATCGAGCGGGGCGAGAAGGACGCCGAGGGCCACCAGCGTGCCGACGTGCCCGAGGACCTCGCCCCCGACGAGCTGACCGTCGAGCTGGCTGAGGAGCTGCTGGCCAAGCCCAGCGGCGACTTCGAGCTGGGCGCCGACCCGGTGACCGGCAACCAGATCATCGCCAAGGACGGCCGCTACGGCCCGTACGTCACCGAGGTGCTGCCCGAGGGGACGCCGAAGACCGGCAAGAACGCGGTGAAGCCGCGGACCGCCTCCCTCTTCAAGACCATGTCCCTGGACACGGTCACCCTCGCCGACGCCCTCAAGCTGATGTCGCTGCCGCGCGTCGTCGGCGAGGACGCCGAGGGTGTCGAGATCACCGCGCAGAACGGCCGCTACGGCCCGTATCTGAAGAAGGGCACCGACTCCCGGTCGCTGACCTCCGAGGACCAGCTCTTCGACATCACCCTCGAAGAGGCCCTCGCGATCTACGCCCAGCCCAAGCAGCGCGGCCGGGCCGCGGCCAAGCCGCCGCTGAAGGAGCTGGGCACCGACCCGGTCAGCGGTGCGCCGGTCGTGGTGAAGGACGGCCGCTTCGGCGCGTACGTCACCGACGGCGAGACCAACGCGACGCTGCGGACCGGTGACAGCGTCGAGGAGATCACGCCCGAGCGCGGCTACGAGCTGCTCGCCGAGAAGCGCGCCAAGGGGCCCGCCAAGAAGAAGACGGCCAAGAAGGCGCCCGCGAAGAAGGCGACGGCCAAGAAGACGGCCGCGAAGAAGACGACGGCCACCAAGACCGCGGCCGCCAAGAAGACCACGGCGACGAAGACGACGACGGCCAAGAAGGCGACGGCCACGAAGACCGCCGCCAAGAAGACGACGGCTACGAAGAAGACGGCCTCGGCCTCCGCCCCGTCGGACGACTGACGGCCTCATCGAGCGGACAGCACCCCGCCCGGCGCCCGGATCCCCGTGATCCAGGTGCCGGGCGGCGGCGGTTCAAGCCGGGTGTGAGGCCTGGCCGGAAACTGTCTACGGCCATATGTTCGGACGGGCCGACAGTCACCGCACCGCTGCCGATAGGCTGGGCGGATGACGCGAGCCGAGCAGCCAACGGTCGTGAGCCCCACCTCCGACACACTTGCCGCAGACTCACGCGAGCGCGCCGTACGGGCCCTGTTGCGCATTCCCCCGCTGAAGCGGTTGTGGAGTGCCCAGCTCGTCGGCGGTATCGGCGATGCACTCGCCCTTCTCGTGCTGGTGCTGCTGTCGCTGCAAGCGGCGGTCCTTGAGGGCTCATTCGGCACCGGATACCGCGGGGCGGCCTTCGCCGTCGCCGCCGTCTTCGGTGCCCGGATCCTTTCCACCCTGTTCTTCGGAGCCGTACTCCTGGGACCGCTGACGTCCCTCACGGGGCCCGGCGGAAAGCTGGACCGGCGATGGCTGATGATCGGGGTGGACGGGCTGCGCCTGGCGCTGCTGGTCGTCGCCCCGCTGTGGATCGACTGGACGCCCGACAAGGCGCTCATGATGGTCCTCATCACCGTCTTCGTGACCGGCGCCGGTGAGCGCCTGTGGGCCGTGGCCAAGGACAGCGCCGCCCCGGCGCTGCTGCCGGGCCCGCCCCCCGAAGGCGCGGCCGTACGCCCCCTGCCCGACCATCTCGACGCCCTGCGCCGCCTTTCGCTGCGCACGAACTTCCTCGCGGTGCCCGCCGCCGCGGTGGCCCTGCTGGTCGCCACGCTGGTCGGCAACCTTCTCGGCTCCGGCCTGGAGTGGTTCTCCTTCCACCAGGCGGCCCTGGGGTCCTATGTCGCGGCGGGTCTCTTCTCCGCCTCCATCTCCACCCTGTACTTCCTGGACTTCCCCGCCGACCGGACGCCCCGGCCGCGCTCCCCGCTGGAGGGCCTGCGCCGTCCCGCCACCGGCACCGGCCCCGACAAGGGCCGCACCGGCGCGGTCCCCCTGCTGGTCGCGGTCTGCGCGGCCGTCGCCGGAGCCGTCGCCGCGGCCGCGGCCGTCTCCGTCCTGCACGCCTACGATCTCGGCGGCGGGCCCGCCACGTTCGCGCTGCTGATTCTCGGACTGACCGGCGGCACCGCCCTCGGTATACGCACCGCACGCCACGTACTGCCCACCCTGTCGCGCCGCCGCCTGCTGGCGCTGGCCGTCATGGTCACCGGCCTCGCGCTCCTCGCGCTCGGCCTGGTGCCGGACACCGCGACCGGGATCGCCATCGCCCTGCTCGCCGGGTACGCCGCCGGGGTCGCCGCCAACACCGGGCACACCCTGATCGACCAGGAGACCGAGGCGTTCCGGCAGGCCCGGACCACCGAGCACCTCCAGGCCGTCGTCCGGGTGCTTGTCGCGCTCGGCGCGGTCGCGGGCCCGTTGCTGGCCGCCGCGATCGGCCGGCACCGCCTGGTCGCCGGTGACTTCGTCTTCGCCCACGGCGGGGCCGCCTTCACTCTGATGCTGCTCGGCGCGCTGCTGCTGCCCGTCGCCGCTCTCGTCCTCGCCAAGACGGACGACCGGGCGGGTGTGCCGCTGCGCCGGGACCTGCGCGAGGCGCTGCGCGGCGGCGACCCGGCGGTCGCGCCCGCGGCCACCGGCTTCTTCCTCGCCCTGGAGGGCGGCGACGGAGCGGGCAAGTCGACCCAGGTTGAGGCGCTCGCCGACTGGATCCGGTCCAAGGGCCACGAGGTCGTCGTCACCCGCGAGCCCGGGGCCACCCCGGTCGGCAAGCGGCTGCGGTCGATCCTGCTGGACGTCTCGTCCGCCGGTCTGTCCAACAGGGCCGAGGCCCTGCTGTACGCCGCCGACCGCGCCGAGCACGTCGACTCCGTCGTCCGCCCGGCGCTGGAGCGCGGCGCGATCGTCATCTCCGACCGCTACATCGACTCGTCCGTCGCCTACCAGGGCGCGGGCCGGGACCTGGCCCCGACCGAGATCGCCCGGATCTCGCGGTGGGCGACGAGTGGCCTCGTACCGCATCTGACGGTGCTGCTGGACGTCGACCCGGCGACCGCGCGGGAGCGGTTCACGGAGGCGCCGGACCGGCTGGAGTCGGAGCCGGCGGAGTTCCACGAGCGGGTACGGTCCGGGTTCCTGACCCTGGCCGCCGCTGACCCGACCCGCTATCTGGTGGTGGACGCCGGCCAGGAGCCGGAGTCGATCACCACGGTCGTACGTCACCGGCTCGACCAGCTCCTTCCGCTCTCCGAGGCCGAGATCGAGGCCATCGAGGAGGCCCGGCGCCAGGCCGAGGAGGAAGCCCGGCGCAAGGCGGAGGAAGAGGCCGCGCGCAAGGCCGAGGAGGAGCGCCTGGAGAAGGAGCGCCAGGAGCAGCTCGCCCGGCTGCGCGCCGAAGAGGAGGAGCGCAAGCAGCGCGAGCTGGAGGAAGCCCGCCGCCGCGAGGCCGAACGCCAGGCGGAGGAGGCCCGGCAGCGCGCCGAGGAGGCCCGCCGCCGCGCCGAGGAGGACCGGCTCCGGCTGGAGGCCGAGGAGCGGGTCCGTGCGGCCGAGCAGGAGCGGCTGCGCCTGAAGGCCGAGGAGGAGGCCCGGCAGCGCCAGGAGGCCGAGGCACAGCGGCTGGAGAAGCAGCGCAAGGCCGAAGAGGCCTTGATGCGCGCCGAGGAGGCCCGCCGCCGGGCCGAGGTCGAGGCGGCCGCCCGTACGGAGGCGGCGCGGGCCGAGGCCGAGCGGGCTGAGGCGGCGCGGGCTGAGGCGGCGCGGGCTGAGGCGGCGCGGGCTGAGGCGGCGCGGGCTGAGGCGGCGCGGGCGTCCCGTGCGGAGACGGCCTCGCGGTCGGAGGGCCCGTCCGTTCCGGAGAACGAGCTGACGGTGCCCACGCCGATCGTGAACCCGAACGAGATCACGCAGCCGGTTCCGACGGCCCGGCCGGAGGGCGAGCGTTCTTCCGGCACGGGGACGGGGACGGGTGCTGGTGCTGGTGCGGGCTCGGGTTCGGGTACGGGGACGGGTTCGGGTGGACGTTCCGGTTCCGGTTCCGGTTCTGGATCCCGCTCCGGTTCTGAATCCGGTTCCGGCTACGGTTCCGGGGACGACGAGACGGCGTTGCTGCCGCGCGTCACGGATCAGCGGCCGGCGGACCGTCAGCAGGCCCGGGACGCGGACGAGACGGCCGTGCTGCCGCCGGTGCGCGACGACCAGCCCTCCGACCGGATGCCCCAGGGCTTCTTCCGGGACGAGAGCCCGGCGCCCTCGCCCGCGGAGAGCGAGAACGAGCGCACCCGGGAACTGCCGCAGGTCGAGGACCCGAACGCCCCGGCCCCTGACCGGAAGCAGGGCCGCCGCAAGCGCCCTCGCCCGGACTGGGCGGAGGAGACCCCGCTGGACGATCTGCCGACCCTGGCGGACGAGCTCCTCGGCGGCCAGGACGACGAGGACCGCGGGGGCCGGGGACGCCGCCCGCGCGGCTGACGCGCCCGCCGCGGCGCCGCAGTGACGTACCGGCCCGTCCGTCCCTCCGGGGGCGGGCGGGCCGGACTGTCAGTGGCGTCCCCCACAATGGAGAGCGACCAATGGAGAGCGACGACGCACCGCGGTTCGCGGGCCGTGCACGACACCACCGGAAGGGCGGTGACCGATGACCGTATGGGACGACCTGGTCGGACAGGACCGAGTGCAGGAACAGCTCGCCGCTGCCGCCCGGGACGCCGATGCGCTGGTCACGGCCGTGTCCGACGGCAAGCCGCTGGACCAGGGTTCGAAAATGACGCACGCCTGGCTGTTCACCGGACCACCCGGTTCCGGCCGCTCCACGGCGGCGCGGGCGTTCGCCGCCGCGCTCCAGTGCACGAGCCCGGACCGGGCGCTGGGCGGAGCCCCCGGCTGCGGCTTCTGCGACGGCTGCCACACGAGCCTGATCGGTACGCACGCCGACGTCCAGGTCATCCGCACGGATCTGCTCTCCATCGGCGTGAAGGAGACCCGGGACCTGGTCCGGCGCGCCCAGCTCTCGCCGGCGGTCGGGCGGTGGCAGGTCATCGTCATGGAGGACGCCGACCGCCTCACCGAGGGCGCGGGCAACGTCCTGCTGAAGGCCGTCGAGGAGCCCGCGCCGCGCACGGTGTGGATGCTGTGCGCTCCCTCGCTCGAAGACGTCCTGCCCACGATCCGTTCCCGCTGCCGGCACCTCACCCTGAGCACCCCGCCGGTGGAGGCCGTGGCCGACGTCCTGATCCGCCGTGACGGCGTCGACCCCGAGCGGGCGCACTCCGCGGCGCGCGCGACCCAGGGACACATCGGGCGGGCCCGCCGCCTCGCCACTGACGAGCGGGCGCGGGCGCGGCGGGCGGCAGTGCTGAAGGTTCCGCTGCGGGTCGCCGACGTGGGCGGCTGCCTCAAGGCGGCCCAGGAGCTGATCGACACGGCGACCGACGACGCCAAGCAGATGGCGGAGGAGGTCGACGTCAAGGAGACCGAGGACCTCAAGGCGGCGCTCGGCGGGGTGGCCGGGGGCCGGATGCCGCGCGGTACGGCGGGCGCAATGAAGGAGCTGGAGGACAAGCAGAAGCGCCGCAAGACGCGTACGCAGCGCGACAGCCTGGACCTGGCCCTGACCGAGCTGACCGGGTTCTACCGCGATGTGCTGGCGCTCCAGCTCGGCTCGAAGCTGGCCATCGCCAATGTCGACGTGCAGGACTCCCTCGACCGGATCGCGGAGTCCTCGACGCCCGCGCAGACCCTGCGCAGGATCGAGTCGGTGATCGCCTGCCGGGAGGCGATGGACCGCAATGTGGCGCCGCTGCTGGCGGTGGAGGCGATGACGATGGCGCTGCGGGCGGGCTGAGGCTTCCCGGGGCCTGTTCAGCTGCGGGGCACTGTTCAGCTGCGGGGCACTGTTCAGTTACGTGGGCCTGTTCACCCGAATGAGCAGGGAATCGGACGACTCGTCACCCGCCGGATACGCTCCCTGAATGGATACCAGGCGCCTGCTCCGCACCTTCGCCATCGGGATCGGCACTGCCGGCCTGCTCATCTCCGGCTGCAGCAGCAGCGGCTCGTCGCCGAACGCTTCGGCCACCGGCACCGCTGCTCCCGAGGGACTGTCGTCGTACTACACGCAGAAGCTGAGCTGGCGCGACTGCGGAGTGGAGGGGTTCGAGTGCACGACGATGAAGGCGCCGAGGGACTACGACAAGCCGGACGACGGGGACATCGAGCTCGCCGTCTCCCGTAAGAAGGCCACCGGCCCCGGCAAGCGGATCGGTTCCCTCCTGGTGAACCCGGGCGGCCCCGGCGGCTCCGCGATCGGCTATCTCCAGGGATACGCGGCCCTCGGCTACCCCGCCCCGGTGCGGGCCCGCTACGACATGGTGGCCATCGATCCGCGCGGCGTGGCCCGCAGCGAGCCCGTCGAGTGCCTCACCGGTGCGGAGATGGACGCCTACACTCAGGTCGACCAGACCCCGGACGACGACGCGGAGGTCCGGAAGCTCAGCGACACCTTCGAGAAGTTCGCGGCGGGCTGCGAGAAGCGGTCCGGCGAGATCCTGCCGTACGTCTCCACCGTCGACACGGCCCGCGACATGGACGTCCTGCGCGCCCTGCTCGGCGACGAGAAGCTGCATTACGTCGGAGCGTCGTACGGCACCTTCCTGGGCGCGACCTACGCGGACCTCTTCCCGAAGCGGGCCGGACGCCTCGTCCTGGACGGGGCGATGGACCCGTCCCTGAAGGCCGTCGACATGAACCGCGACCAGACGGCCGGCTTCGAGGGGGCCTTCCAGTCCTTCGCCGCGGACTGCGTGAAGCAGCCGGACTGCCCGCTCGGCACGACGAACACCGCCGACGCGGCGACCGCCCTCAAGCAGCTCTTCAAGGACCTGGACGAGAATCCGATCCCGACCGGCGACGACCGCGAGCTGACCGAGTCCCTGGCGACCACCGGGGTGATCGCCGCGATGTACGACGAGGCGGCCTGGCCGCAGCTCCGGGAGGCGCTGGAGGGCGCGCAGCGCAGCGACGGCTCCGGCCTCCTCTCGCTGGCCGACAGCTACTACGAGCGCGAGCCGAACGGGAAGTACGCGAACCTGATGTTCGCCAACGCCGCCGTGAACTGCCTCGACCTGCCGCCCGCCTTCAACGGCCCCGACGCGGTCGAGAAGGCGGTCCCGGACTTCGAGAAGGCCTCCCCGGTCTTCGGGCGCGGCTTCGCCTGGGCCTCCCTGAACTGCGCGTACTGGCCGACGAAGGCCACCGGCACCCCGCACCGCACCGAGGCGAAGGGCGCCGCCCCGATCGTCGTCGTCGGCACCACCCGCGACCCGGCCACCCCGTACAAGTGGTCCGAGGCCCTCGCGGAGCAGCTCTCCTCCGGCACCCTGCTCACCTACGAGGGCGACGGCCACACCGCGTACGGCCGGGGCAGCGACTGCATCGACACGGCGATCAACACGTACCTCCTGGAGGGCACCCCGCCCACCGACGGCAAGAAGTGCACCTGACCCACTCTGACCAGGACAGATGCCTCCGGGGGTGCCGTGTGCGGAGCACCCCCGGAAACTGTGTAGACTTGGCTCCGCTGCTGATCGCACCATAGTGCGACAGGGCACGCCGCCTTAGCTCAGTTGGCCAGAGCAACGCACTCGTAATGCGTAGGTCTCGGGTTCGAATCCCGAAGGCGGCTCAGAAGAACCCCAGGTCACATAGCCCGTGACCTGGGGTTTTCTGTTGCCCGGGGCATCACGGGTCACACGGCCGGGTTGCCGTGACGTTGCTTGCGTGAGCGGTGCGTGAGCGGAGCCGCTCAGGTACCTACTTCTTGGGCTTGCGGCGCGTGGCCTTCTTGGTGGCCTTGGCCTGGGCTTTCGCCTTGTCCCTCTTCGGCTTGCCGCCGCCCTTGCTGCCCTTGCCGACGTCGGCCGCCTCGGCCGCAGCCTTCCTGGCCTTCTCCTTCTTCGCGGCCTTGCGCGCGGCCTTCTCGGCCTCGGCCTTCCGCTGGAGGGGGACGAGCTTCGCGGTGGCCTCGGCGGCGCTCTTGCCGACGTGGGGGAGGACGCTCTGGTAGATGTCTCGCGTGATGCGGGTGTCGCTGTGCCCGAGGGTGTCCGACACGATCTTGATGTCGATGTCGGCGGCGAGCATGAGGGTGGCCGCGCCGTGGCGCAGATTGTGCAGGCGGATCGGCGGGAGACCGGAAGCGGCGACGAGGCGCTCGAAGAGGTCGGTCACCTTGCCGGGGTGGAGCCAGGAGCCGTCTTCCTGGGTGAAGACGTGGCCAGTCTCGACCCAGGCTGTGCCCCATTCTTCGCGGGCCGTTTCCTGCCGTTCGCGGTGGTGCTTCAGGACGTCGACGGTGTCGTCGTCGAGGGCAACGACGCGGGAGCCGCTGTCGGTCTTGGGGTCGGACGCCTCCACCTCCCAGCCGTCCTGGACGAGTTGAGAGGAGACGGTGAGGGAGTGGGTGTCGAGGTTCGTCTCCGACCACGGCTGGCCGCACGCCTCGCCTCGGCGCAGGCCGCGGAACGCGATCAGGTGCCACATCGCGTACAGCCGGTCCTCGGCGACGAAGTCGAGGAAGGCACCGGTCTGTTCCGGCGTCCAGACCATCACGGGTGACGGCTTCTCGCCGGTCTGCTCCCACTTGGCGACCCGCTCGTCCGTCCACACGAGCGCCTTCGGCTTGCGCACGGGGTCGATCTCGACATGGGCGGCCGGGTTGAACGTGATGATCTGCTGCCCGATCGCGTCGTTCAGGGCGGCCCGGAGGGTGGCCTTGACGTGCAGCCGCGTGGCAGGGCCGGTGACGCGGCGGAAGGGCGGCATCTCGTCGATCGCGGCTTTCATGGCCTTGCGACGAGCCCGGTTCCCGACGCCCTTCCACGGCACCGTCGCCAACTCGTCGAGTGCGGCCCTTCGCTGGGCGTTGTCCTCCAGGATCTGGGCGTTGGCCTCGCGGATGTCGGTGAACATCTCGCTGAGGTGGCTGACGCGCAGCCGGTCCAGGCGCCGATTGCCGATGCGCGGCTTCAGGTGGACACGGATATCGGTCTCGTAGCGGTTGAGGCCGGACTTGCGTATGCGCTTGCCTGCCAGCCACCGGTCGAGCCATTCGGCGACGGTCAGGCTGCCGATCAGGTCCTGACCGGCGTTGAGGCGCCGCCGTGTCTCCTCTACCTCGGGCAGGGGAGAGCGCTCGCGGCTGACCTCGGCCAGCATCTCGGCGATGAGTTCGGTGCCCTCGGGGTCGTCCGAGTCGGCGAGTCCGAGTAGGGCGCGTATGTGGTCGAGGTCGGCCTGGGCCGCCTTGAGGCTGCCGTACCCGCCACGGGCGAAGGAGCGGCGGCTGCCGCCCTCGCGGGGGGAGAGCTCCTGGCGTACGGAGTAGGTGCAGTGGTTCCTGCTGTTGCGCTTGGGGCAGGAGGTGCCTAGTTCCCTGCCGGTCTTCGGGTCGCGGCAGGAGCAGCGGCGGTAGGTGGAGCCCTTCAAAGATCATTCTCCTCGCTGGTTTCGGGATCGCTCCCGGATGAGTCGATTACGTGGACCACGTCGTGCCACAGGTGCGGGGGTGTGGCGCCCTCTTCCTCGATGAAGGCGCGAACTCTGCGCAGGCGGTTTTCGGCGTCGTCGGCCGCCTCGGCGGCACGGGCCTGGGAGCGGAGGGCCTCGGCCTTCCGGTCGGCATTCGGGGCGGTCTGGGCGTGGTAGCGCGCGTACTCCTCGTCGCGTCGCGCACTTCGCAGCTGCTCCTGGGCGGCGTGATGGACTCGGAAGTAGCGGAGCATGTCGTCGTCCGCTCCGAGATCGGTCTCCTCTCCGGTGAACCACCGCAGCGCATCCAGAGTGGAAGTGGAGTCCTGCAGCGGGAGCCGCTGCACGTCATCGACATAGCCCACGGGATAGAGCAGGCAGATGGGCGGGGTGCCCAGCGCCTCGGCCAGCACCATGACGTCGACCAAGGGCAGGTTGGAGCGGCGTCCGGACTCCATGTTGGCGATGACGTTGCGCGGGATCGGATGGCCGATCTCCGCGCATCTGTCGGCCAAGTCCTGTGCGCTCCAACCCAATTCCTTCCGTCGTCTGCGGACCTCGGCGGCCACGGTGGCCATGACCTGGTCCACCCACTCCGGGACGTCGTCCTCGTCGTCGGCCTTGCTCGATCCATGGTGACTTCGGCGTTGTGTCATGCAGACACATTAGCTCGCTTAGCGTTGATTCCAAGACCTGGAGACGGACGCGGAGGTCGCGTTCGCCGTGGGCTCAGTCATGGATGGAGTGCGCATGCGCCAGAACGAAGACGCCGGAGGGGCGAAGGGGATGAGTCGCGAGGAGCTTTTGGGACTCCCGGCGGCCGTTGACCTGGAGACGGGTAACCGTGCGTTGGGGCTCGGCCGGAGCAAGGGCTACGAGTTGGCCAAGCGCGGCCAGTACCCGTGCAAGGTGCTCAGGCTCGGGAACGCCTACCGGGTGGTGACCGCAGACCTGTTGGCCTTGCTGGGACTGGCCGCATGAGGCACGTGATGCGTCGTAGGCCCTTCTGCGCTGAGCTGACACAGAAATGCTGGACTGTGGCACGGCGTGGACGTACTGTCCGTGGTCGCTCGCGGTACCGAGACCCCGGCGAGAAGAGGGAGAGCCTCCGACGGTGCAACGCCGGAGGCTCCAGGACTCCCCAGCAATCCCGTGAGATCCGACCCGGCGACAAGGGCGTGCAAGCCCGCAGCCGCCAGACGAGGAGCCGCCCAGTGCAACCCGAGAACCCCGACTCCTATTCCTCCCCCGCCCGAGCGGCCTGGCCCGCCACGGCCATCCCCGGCCGGCCCGGCGCTCATCTGGGTCCGGCCCAGGCCGCCTATGCCACAGCGGCGATGCACGATGGTCCGGCTGACGGCAGCGAGGCGGACCCGGCAAGGGGCCTGGAGACCATTCCCGACGCGGAGCCGACGCCAGGCTCGAATCTGCTGGACGAACTGCGCTCCCAGATAGCCCAGTTCGTGATTCCGCCCTCTCCCGAGGCCCTGGACGCGGTCACCCTCTGGGTGGCGGCGACGCAGCTCCAGCCCGCTTGGCAGCACGCCCCTCGGCTGGCAGTGGTGGGACCTGCGAAACGGTGTGGAAAGTCCCGGCTCCTGGACGTGCTGACCGAGACGGTCCACGAGCCGATGCTCACCATCAACACCACACCAGCGGCCATCTTCCGTTCGATCAACGAGGAGGAGCCACCGACGCTGCTGGTGGACGAGGCCGACACCATCTTCGGCCCCAAGGTCGCGGAGAAGAACGAGGAGACACGCGGCCTCCTCAACGCCGGCCACCAGCGCGGCCGGTACGTCACCCGGGTCGTTGGCAATGACCACACCCCGCACAGGTTCGCCACCTTCGCCATGGCGGCCATCGCGGGGATCGGTGACCTGCCGGACACCGTCATGGATCGATCCGTCGTCATCCGTATGCGCCGCAGGGCCGAGGGCGAGAAGGTCAAACCCTTCCGCTCGCGACGCGACATCCCGGCTCTGCACGAACTGCGCGACCGTATCCGTGCCTGGGCTCTCCCGCTACTGGAGGACGCTGCGATCCTGGAGCCGGAGATGCCGGTCGAGGATCGAGCCGCTGACACCTGGGAGCCTCTGGTGATCGTCGCGGACCTGGCCGGTGGTCGCTGGCCACGGCTTGCGCGGATCGCGTGCGCACGGATGGTCGCGGCCGAGGTGGCAGCTGAGGAGGATCACCCGAGTGGGGCGCGGATCCTCTCTGACATCCGACGGGTCTTCTTCGCGCAGCGGGAGGCGGACAGCCTCTGCACCTCCTGAACGCGGATGCCGAAGCCCCGTGGGGAGGGCGTGGACGCTATGGCCTGACCTCCCGGGAGCTCAGCGGGATGCTGCGCGACTACGACATCCGGCCCGGCAACGTGCGCATGGCCGACCGGACTCAGCGCAAGGGCTACACGCGCAACAAGTTCCTGGACGCCTGGCGGCGGTACTGCCCGACCGTCCACCCGGTCGACGCTCGGCGCGGCGAAAGCTGACCCCCACCTCCCTGGTTGCCGTACTTGCCGTCCCTGCCGTGATCGTGCAGGTCAGGGCACACAGCAGCAAGACGGCAGCCGAGGGCAAGACGGCAGCGCACGCGCCTGAGCACGTGCAGCCAGCAGGGGTACGGCGTCCAGATCCGTCTTGCCCCGTCCCGGGCGTCTTCGCCGTATCGCAGCAGGTCACAGTCCTGCTCGCTGGGACGGCTGCCGCGACAGGCCGTCCCAGCGGATGCAGGCGCCCGGACAGGAGCCGGGGCGGATCCGCCTCATCCCTGTCCCGAGTCGGGACAAGACGCCAGAGCTTCCCGCCAAGACGGCACGTCAGGCGCGCTGCCGTACCGCGCTGACCTGCACGTGCAACGCACAAGACGGCAAAGACGCCCCTCACCCATTACCCCCAAGGAGATTCCCGCTTGACCGCCCCGCACCTCACCACGTCGTCACCGCAGACCCGAGATGACGTCCCAGCCGAAGAGCAGCGACCGAAGCGTGCCGACGCAGAGCGGCTCGTGCTCGGCGCGGCCGGCATCGTCATCGTGGCCCTGACAGTCGGAGCGTTCTGGCTGTCCTACGCGCACCTCGCCGATGTCGCAGGCCAGCACGGGCTTGGCGCATCCCCCATCCGCCGATGGGCCTGGCCCGCCACCCTGGACGCGTTCATCGTCGCCGGTGAACTGCTCATGCTGCGGGCTGCGCTCCGGCGTAAGACCGACCTCTGGGCGGTCGCCGTGACCGCTGCCGGATCGGTCGGCTCCATCGCACTGAACGTCGCTGGGGTCAGCGGCGCGGACAACGAGCGCAGCGTTCCGCTCCTCGACTACGTGGTCGCTGCCGTCCCTCCGGCCGCCGCGATGGTCGCGTTCGGCGTGCTGATGCGACAGATCCACCAGCTTGTGGCACCAACCGATGCCCCATCCGGTATCGGCTCCGTAGCTGTGCGTAACCGGCCGGTCGGTGAGCACGGCGAGGGTCGATGGCAGGACGCTGCCGCCGAGGTTCCGCAAGCTTCCGGCGAGGAGCGGGCGGAATCCACGTCCCCGGTACCGAAGGCCAAACCAGTCGGCGGCCGTCCTCCGAAGGCGACCATCGCGGAACTGAAGGCCATCGGCCGGGCCGCCGGTCGCCAGCACGGCAAACTCACGCGTGGCCTGCTGCGAGCTGCCGTGAAGGAACGGAACTTGACGATCGGAAGCGCGCGGCAGACAGAAGTCATGGAGTCGCTCCGGCCGGAACTCGAAGCCGCTGGCATCAAGGTCTCCGGAGGCTGACGCCTCGCGTGCTCGGGTGAGCGTACCCGTGCGGTTCACCCGAGCACACGCCGGT
>NZ_JBHXJG010000148.1:0-17912 GCF_042723425.1 Streptomyces sp. NPDC058375
GGGCTGACCGGGCAGGCCCCGGTGGGCCGGCGGGCGGGTCTGTCTCAGCCGTCGGCCCACCGGGGCGCTCTGTCCGACCGGCCCGTCGCCGTCACGGGCCGAACCCGCCCGCCTTCACCGTGTCCTGCGGTGGTCGTAGGAGATCGTGAGCCACGGCACCACCAGGCCCGACCAGAACAGGATCTGCGGCCAGGAGCGGTCGGTCCACGGGGCCTGGGTGATGAGCAGGGCGCAGAGCGTCGTGAAGGACGCCTGACCGACGACGACGCGGGCCCACACATCGCGGCGGATCAAGGACCGCACGTTCAGCCGCACGCCGGCGCGGAGCTTGCGATAGATGCGCCAGGCTCCGAAGCCCCAGATCGCCGCCATGCAGCAGAGCAGCCAGATTCGCTGGCCCAGCGGCAGGGGCAGTTCGCGCTGGACCGGGTCGTCGGCCGTGGCGAACAGGTCGATCGTCACTCCCGCCGCGACGACGCAGGCGATGGCGAGCCAACGTGTCCCGCGCAGCAGGCGGAACGTCGCCTTGTCGAGACCGCTGCGCAGTGAGGCGTCCTCGGGGGCCACGGCGAGTGCGTCGGCGTACAGTTCGGTCGCCCGGCTCGGGAGGCTCTTCTCGGGCTCGGCCGCCTTCGCGGTCTGCCGGGCCAACGCCTCGCGGTGGGTGGGGTCTATCCGGAGGATCGCGCGCTCGAACCTGTCCGCGTCCTCCTCGGCGCCCGACATCTGGGCGATGAACAGGGCGGTCTCGTACGCGTAGACCTCCTCCGGGCCCAGCCGGATCGCCTCCCGGGCCAGGGCGGCGCCCTCCTGGGCCAGGGCGGGCATGTCCTCCCGTGCGAGTTCCCGCTTCCCGGACTCCTGTGCGAACCGGACCAGGGCCCGCCGGAACACGACATCGGCGAGCATGGCGTAACCGCCCCAGAACTCCGGGCTGATGCGGACCGCCTCGCGCAGGCTCGCCTCGGCCGCGGCGATTCCGCCGGACGTGTACCGGACCGCCTGGGACCGTACGAGGAGCGCGTCGACGTACTCGGGCTGACGCTCCAGCGCCTGGTCGGTCGCTTCGAGGGCCTCCGGGAACCGCTGCCGCTTCAGCTGGGTACGGGCCAGGGCGACCCAGGCGCGGGTGTGGTCGGGGTCGTGCGCGAGAAGCTCGGCGAGGAGGGCCGCCGCGTCCTCGTAGCGACCGATCTCGTGGAGGGCCTCGGCCCGTTGCAGCTCCGCCTGGGCCGTCGTCACAGCTTCCGCCTCTTCTTGAGGTAGGTCACAAGGTCGTCGTACATCCCGCCCTCGTTGGCAAACATCGCCACGTTGCGGGCGGCGGCGAACCACGGTTCGCTCGACGGCACCACGACCTTCGCCGCGGCCAGCAGGTCCGGCGTGCCGATCATGCGGATGGTCCCGGTCCTGGCGGAGTCCAGCAGCGCGGTCTCCGCCGCCGACTCGCAGACATGGGCGAGGTCGGCGCCCGAGAGCCCGTCGGTCGCCTTGACGACGCGTCCCAGGTCGACGCCTTCCACCGGGCGTTCGCGCAGGTGGTAGCGGAGGATCGCCTCCCGGGCCCCGGCGTCCGGCGGCAGGACGAGCAGCGTGCGGTCGAGCCGCCCCGGACGGCGCAGGGCGATGTCCACGTCCCAGGGGACGTTGGTCGCGGCGAGGACGAACACGCCTTCGTTGGCTGCGGAGTCGATGCCGTCGAGCTCGGTCAGGAGCTGGTTGACGGTGTTGCGCATCCCGCTGTTCTGCGTGCGGCTCCGCTTCCCGCCGAGCGCGTCCAACTCGTCGAGGAACACGACGCAGGGCGCTTTGCGCCGGGCGGTGTTGAAGACCTCGTGCATGTTGCGCTCGGAGTTCCCGATCCACATGTCGAGGACGTCGTTCACAGACACCGAGAGGAAACTCGCGCCGAGTTCACCCGCGACGGCCCGCGCGATGAACGTCTTCCCGCAGCCGGGCGGACCGTACAGGAGCAGCCCGCCGCGCAGGCTCTTGCCGTAGAGCCTGCGCAGTTCGGGGTTGCGCATCGGCGCCAGGAACGCGGCTTCGAGGCGGTCCTTGACCTCCCGCATCCCGCCGACGTCCGCGAGGCGCACCGCCCCGGGGCCGGTCACGTCGAAGGCGTCGGCATCCCCGGGGTCGCCGCTCCCGTCCACGGTCAGCGCGGACTCCACGAAGCGCGGTTCGACGATGCCGTCGACCTCCTCCTCGGCGGCCCGCCAGTTGAACCCCGAGGCGAGGGGATCCGGCTCTGCGCCGGGCGGATCCGCCTCTGCGCCGGGCGCCGAGGCTGGCGGATCTGCCTCTGCGGCGGGCGCGGGTCCGCCCATCGCCCGCATCATCAGCTCCCGCGCGGCCGCGTCGCCCGGCGCGTGCTGAAGCGCCACCGCAGCCTCGGAGACGGCGGCCTCGGGTGCGCCGGAGGTGAGGAGCAGCTCGGCCAGGTGCAGGCGCAGCGGTACGTCGTCGGGAGCGGCGGCGACCGCGCTGCGCAGACTCCGGATCAGCGGGGGTTCCTGAGCGGAAAGATCTTCGGGCATCGTCCCTTTCTACGTGGGCCTCGTGACGGGAGTCCAGGCGGGGGGACATGACGGGTCGGGACGTCGGCGGCCGGCGGCCGGCGGTGCCCCGACCCGCGTCGAACTCAGCTGCCCGTTCGGCCCCCTCCGCCCGGGGCGAGGCGGTCGGAGAGGGCGTCCAGGTCCGGGAGGAACCAGATGTCCTGCCCCCGGTTGGCTTCGCGGACGAGGTCGGGCAGGGCCGAACTGGCAGCCAGGTGGCGGCCGATGTCCCCGACGACGACCAGGCGCAGCCGGTAGTTGGCGAACTTCTGCAGGATGTCTCCGGCGAGGCCGGTGCTCAGGTCGAAGAAGCGGTCGTCCAGCCGAGGGGAAGGCACCGCGACCACCTCCGCACCCGCGAACGCGGCACCGATCAGATGGTCCAGGGCGTCCTGAACGGTGGCGATCGACGCTCCGTCGGCCTCGCACACCAGAACCGCAACGCCGTGATGCTGGACGATGTCAGGCACGGTCCGCCCCCTTCTCGCCCACGGCCGGGGCCGAGGAGGTGAACAGGCCGCTGTCCGGGCCGAGCAGACCGTCGATCAGATGGAGCAGGTCGGCGGTGGCGGCGGCTCCGCCGAGTACGACGATCTTCATCCGGGTTCGCTCCTTGTCGTAGACCGTCTGGATGCGCAGCGACTCCGACGCTCCCCGCGCGGACTGCGCGCTTGCTGTCAGGAACGTGCTCAGGCGGTGCGCGGCATCCGGACCGAGCGCGTCGATCTGCACGATGCTGGAGACCTCGACGTGCCCGCCTGCGGTGGCCGCTGGTGGCTCGGGGGCCGTACCGCCCTCGGATGCGCCGGTCAGCGCTTCGAAGTCCTCCCTGCTGACCCGGTACTGCTTGCCGATCCGAACGGCCTTGAGCCGCCCGTCACGGACGTAGTTGCGGACGGTCCGTACGTGCAGGCCCAACCGCTCGGCCACCTCGCCGATCGAGTAGAGCTCGCGCTCATCGCTCCCCATGGCAACTTAATATACCGTATCCTTCCCTGTCCTTCTCTCCAAATGAGAACATAGGGAAGGTTGAGGAAAACTCGCTCGCCTTGGTCGTTGCCCGGCGGGTGCGGCGGATCCCGGGTAGGAAGGTGAGAAGCCAACGGCCGCCCAGTGGACAAGGAGCCCCATGAACCCCGGAACCCGGCCGCCCGATCCGCGGCACCAGCGCCCCGAAGGCGTCACCGACACAACCGTCGAGGCCCTTGGCGCCCTGTCGAAAGCGCTGGAGACCGCCGAGCGGGCACGCGGCTCCCTCTACGACTTCCACCAGCTCACCGGCAGCGCCGACCTGGCCCTCGACGACGCCGTACGGCTGCTCCGCGCCGCAGGACACGGGCCCCAGGCCGACCAGGTCGAACGGGAGATCCTCGGCCGCAACGTCATCCCCGGGCACTGGACGTTCCAGATCGTCGAGGAGTACAACACCACCTACTACGACGTCTTCCGGACGATCGAACGGCGGATCCGACAGGAGCTCGCCGAGGGCCGCGACCACCTCTACGAAGCCGAGATGAAGGCGGACCGGCGGACCGAGGGCCATCCTGACCACACCGCCGACTGACGGGCGTCCCCGGCGAGTCGGGGCCGGCGCACTCCGGCGTACGTCCCGCGATACCGGGCACACGGTGGTCACCGCTCGGAAGGAGCTCCCCATGCTCGGTATAGCCGCCGCAGTGCTGTTCTTCATCGCGTTCCTGATCAACGCGGCCGACATCTCCACCAACGACGTGTTCGCGTCGGGCAACGTGATGCTGCTCGGCCTCATGCTTCTCGCCCTGCACGTCGCGGGCGTGGGCGCGGGCAGCCGGATCGGCGGCTCCCGCAGGCGCTGAACCGTCCCCTCCACGGCGTCCACCGTCGGCCGCGTCGACGGTGGACGCCGCGGGTCGCCTTCACGCCGGGAGCCCTCCTCCCTCCCGTCGTCACCGAACGTAGCCGCACGAGATGCGGGCCGGACCGACTCCGGTGACGCTGGGGCTCCGGTCACGCACGCAACGCCGGTTGCCGACGGAGGACCGACGACGGAGGACACCCCATGAACCTGTACGACAGCCCGGTGGAGCGAGCCCGCCGCATCCGTGAACGCGCCGAGGAACTCGGCCGCGCCGCCGACCGGGCCACCGACCCCGAGCACCGGCAGCGGCTGCGGGAGAAGGCCCTGCGCCTGCTGCGCGAGGACCCCGCGGCTGATTCCCGCCCCTCGTAGGGCATCCGTAGGGGCCTCCCGCCGGCCGGCGGGAAAGCCGATTGCCCGGGCGGTCGTCGCCCGGGTAGCGTCGCCCGCCGTGACCCCGACCCTGCGCACCGAGAGGCTCCTGCTGGAGCCGTACGTCCCTGCGGACGAAGACGACTTCGTCGCCCTGTTCCAGGACACCGGAGTGTCCCGATGGATGGGTGACGGCCCCTCCTCCGAGGCGGAGGACCGGGCCCTGTTCGGACGGGTCTTCACCAAGGTCTACGCCCAGGACCTGTTCGCCGTCTGGGCCGTCCGCCGCGACGGACTCCTGGTCGGGCACGCCGAGATCAAGCGGACCGACATCGTCGACGGCCACGAGATCGTCTACGCCCTGGCGCCCTCGGCGTGGGGGTGCGGCCTGGGGACCGAGCTGGCACAGGCCGTCGTCGCCCATGGCTTCGGCGCCCTCGGACTGACCGAGGTCCACGCCACCGTCGCTGCTGCGAACGAGGCCTCTCTGACCCTGCTGAACAGGATCGGCTTCCAGCACATGAGGGACATCGAGGAGGACGACGGCAGCACCACCAGGGTGCTGACCCGCCGCCGCTGACCGCCGAGCCGACGCCGGTCTCCTCCGGGATCTCCAGGAGATCACCCCGCCGGGTCCGCAGCGCCGACGCCCGGAAGCCCGGAAGCCGGAAGCCCGGGAGCCCGGGAGCCCGAAGGAGGTTCAGCCGGCGGGCGCCACGATCGCACCCTCGACGCCATGACGCTTCAGGGCGTCCGCGACGAAACCGCCCTCCTTCATCTCCTCCACGAACGACGCCAGCAGCTCCTGCGCCGCCGCCCCTCGCCCGGCCGGCACGACCATGGCCTGCCGAATCACCATGAACCGCCCCGGCAGCACCCGTACGCCCGCATCCCGCGCGGCCTCGGCCTCCAGCAACTGCCGGATCCCGGCGGCCACCTCGACCTCCCCCGCCCGCAGGGCCGCGAGCGCGAGCGGGGCGCCCTCCAGCCGGACGACCTCGGCCCGGTGGATCTCGCGGGTGAGGAAGAGGTCGTACGCGGACCCGGCCCCGACCGAGATCCGGACGCCCTCGCGATCCACCTGGTCGTTCGCGGAGACCGGGGACCGTTCCGGCACCAGATAGCTGCCCTCGATGAGGACGTAGGGGGCGGTGAACCGCAGCCCCTCGCCCCGGGCCGGATCGACCGCGAAGAAGCCGATGTCCGCCTGCTCGGCCCGCACCGCGTCGACCGACAACGCGGTCCGCTCGAAAGCCACCAGCTCCACCGGCACCCCGAGCCGCCGCCCGAACTCCCGGGCGAGATCGACGGAGACTCCGGCCGGCTCGCCGCTCACCGGATCCCGGTGGGCCAGGATCGGGTTGCCGAGGTTGATCGAGGCACGCAGGGCGCCGCCGGGCGCGAACGTGGAGACCAGGGCGGAGGGCGTCGGCTGCTGAGACATGGAGCCGAGTCTACGAGGGGGCCTGTCGTGGTCGAAGGGCGCGCGGCCTGCGGCCGAAGCGTGTACGGGGGCAGCCGCGGCCCCACGTACTCAGGCCCCCACCGTCCCGTCCACCCCTTCCCGCAGCAGGTCCGCGTGACCGTTGTGGCGGCCGTACTCCAGCAGGACGTGCACCATGACCATCCGCAGGGAGACGTCCTTCTCCCACCGCGGCTGACGCCCCACCAGGTCCAGCGACGCCGCCTCCCGCTCGATCCGGCGCGAGGTCTCCACCTCCGCCTCCCAGGCGGAGAACGCCTCGGCCCCGGTCGAGGCGCTCGCGTCGTACGCCGCCTGGAAGTCGAACGGCCTCTCCGACCACACCATCGGCGCCGCCTCGTCCTCGAACACCCTGCGGAACCAGGCGCGTTCCACCTCCGCCAAGTGCCGTACCAGAGCCAGCAGCGACAGCGTCGACGGCTCCATCGACCGCTCGCGCAACTGCTCGTCGCTCAGCCCGGCGCACTTCATAGCCAGGGTGTCGCGGTGGTAGTCGAGAAAGGCCCGCAGTGTCTCGCGCTCACTGCCCAGGAGCGGGGGCCCGACCCGGTCGTCACTCGTCATGATCATCTTCCTCGGTTCCGTGGTGTCGGCCGACAGTATGTCCGTCAGACGTTCCCTGGGCAGCCGGGTTTCCGCGCAGCCGCCTCTAGGCTGTGGGCCATGGACGTACGAGAACTGCTGCGGCGCTCCGGGGGACCGGTGACACGGGACCGGATCGGGGACGACCTGGCCGCGCTCGGCCTCGGACCGGGCGACACCGTGATGTTCCATACGCGCCTGTCAGCGATCGGCTACGTCCCGGGCGGCCCCCAGACCGTCATCGACGCCCTTCTCGACGTCGTCGGTCCGACCGGCACGCTGATGGTTTCCTGTGGCTGGAACGACGCCCCGCCGTACGACTTCACCACCTGGCCCAGCGCCTGGCAGGACGCCGTGCGCGCCCACCACCCCGCGTACGACCCGGAACTGAGCGAGGCCGACCACACCAACGGCCGTCTCCCCGAGGCCCTGCGCCGAAGGCCAGGGGCGGTGCGCAGCCGCCACCCCGACGCGAGCCTCGCGGCGCTCGGCCCGTCCGCCGCCGCGCTGATGGCCGACCACCCCTGGGACGACCCGCACGGTCCCGGCAGCCCGCTGGCCCGCCTCGTCGCCCTCGGCGGACGGGTACTGCTGCTCGGGGCGCCCGGCGAGACGATGACGCTGCTGCACCTCGCGGAATCGCTGGCCCAGGCGCCCGGCAAGCGTTTCGTGACGTACGAGCAGCCCGTCCGCGTGGACGGCGTCCGGGTCTGGCGCACCTTCCACGACATCGACTCGACGGACGGCGCGTTCGACTACTCCCGTCTCGTGCCCGAGGGACAGGACCCGTTCGCGGTCATCGTCCGGGCCATGCTCGACGCGGGCATCGGCCGGACCGGCACGGTCGGCGCGGCCGACAGCTGCCTGTTCGACGCCGGTCCGGCCGTGGACTTCGGCGTCCGCTGGATCGAGGAGCACCTGAACGTCCCCGGGTGACAGGCGGCCCCGGCTCGCTCAGGCCAGCCGCACCTTCACCGTCTGCGTTGCCCCGCGCGTGCCGGACAGGTCGCCGAAGACCAGGCGCAGCGACGCCCCCGTGGTGGCCGAGGCAACCGTCGCCGGCTTCGACACGACCGAGGCGACGGCCCGGTTCCAGGTGAGGGTCAGGCTGGTGCGCATCCGCATGGGATCGCTCACGCACACCGTCGCCGTCCCGTCGGTGTGCTCGGTGACCATGACCGAGCACGGGGCGTCCGCGACCAGCGGCCCGACGCTCCCGCCGAACCAGAAGTTGACCGCCGTCAGCCCGAGCGAGGGGACCGCCACCCCCTGCTGGTCGTCCGTGTTGGCGAGCACCCGCAGCCAGCCGCTGTCCGCCGCCCGCGCCGCCGTGCGCTGCTCGGACGCGCCGGGCAGCAGCTGGTACGCGTACGTGGCGTCCGACGGGTCCGTGCCGTGGTCGAACCAGAGGGTGAGGTACTTCCGGGAGACCGGGTCCGTGGACCCCGCGGTGTTGATGTCGCGCCAGCGCCCCGTCCGGTTCTCCCGCAGCGCCTTCACGGTGGCCCCGCCGGGGAAGACGTAACCGCCGTGCCCGGCGAGATGCGCCCAGGACGCGCCGGTCAGCGTCGCCGACCAGGGGGCGGCGACCGGTTTCGCCGAACCGTTCACGGTGAACGGGGCGTTGCCGGTCGGCCCGAGGTTGCGGTTGTCGACGGTGCTCTCCGCGGCCGCGCCGTCGCGGCCGTGGATGCCCGCCCCCAGGCAGACCACGGTGTCGTCGAGGAAGAACCACGACTTCTTCGCCATCAGCGTGCTCGACAGCCCCTTCAGGTACTGCCCCACGGCGGCGCGCTTCTTGTCGGTGACCCCGCCGACCCAGTTCACATCGGGAAGCGAAACGCCCCAGTCGCCGCCCGCCCCGTCGGCGAGCACCTTGCGCGAAGCCGTGGTGCCGGGCAGCCGGTACGGGTCGACGGTGGGCCAGAAGGCGTCGCTGTACTGGCCGTTGGCGAAGGTGTCGCCCCACCAGTAGAGCATTCCGGAACCGGTGTGCCAGCCGCGCAGGTTCTCGCCGTTGCCGACCTCGTAATAGGTGATCCGCCGGTCGGCCATGCTCAGCGACGCCGCCCAGCCCGGACGGCGGTGCGTGGCCCGGGCCATGTCGGGGAAGAGGCGGTGGCCGTCCGGCTCGGGGAGCGGGGGGAGCGAGGTGTCGTCCAGGGCGCTCTTGATCCGGGCCAGTGCGGTGAGCCCGAGCGAGGGGTTGTCCATCGGCGGGCTGTAGTAGTCGCGTTGCGCCCAGCCCTTGACGAGCGCGCGCCACCGGGTGTTCTCGGCGGCCGACGCGCCCCGGCCCAACAGCACGATGGAGGCGAGGATCGGGTGGCCGCGCCGGTGGTCGTCGACCTCGCCGCGGCTGATGGCGCGCCCGGCGACGGAGTCCATGACGAGGCCGTTGTAGAGGAACGGGGCCCAGGCGTTCTCCACCGCGTCGAACACCACCTGCCGCTTCGGATCGCTGACCTCCCAGGTCGTCCCCTTCAGCAGCGCGAACAGCAGCCCGAGCCCGCCGAGCATCACCGATCCGTAGCTGCCGGTGTAGGGCACGGTGGTGTGCTGGATGAACGAGCCGTCGGCGTAGAGGCCGTCGCCCTTGGTCACCAGCGGGAACACGGGGGAGAGGGCGTCCCGGGCCAGCGCGATCTTCGCCGCGCTCCCGCCGACGACCCCGCGCAGGGCCAGCACCCGGCACAGGTCGACCCGGTTCGCCCCGGTGCTGGTCCCGGTGTACGAGGCGACGGCGGAGTCCGGTACGAAATGGTCGACGGCGGCGCAGTAGCGGGCGAGCCGCGCCGGGGTGATGGCGTCGTACATCAGCACGCACACGTCCAGCAGTGCCTGCGGCGCGCCGATCTGCCAGCTGTACCAGTTCCCGTACCGGGTCTGGCCGTCGTTGTAGATCTGGGTGTTGAGGTGCTCCAGGCCCGTGAGCACGGCGTCGCGCAGGGCGGAGTCCCCGGTCAGGCCGGTGCCCTGCTGGCGGTAGGCCTGGGCCATGGTGTTGAGGCGGATGAAGCTGTCGGCCATCCGCCCGGAGAAGACGTACGACTCGGGGTCCGTGTCCGGGTCCGGATCGGCGAACACGGCGTCGGGCCAGAGCGAGCCCTCCGCCGGGGCCATCGTCTCCAGCCACTGCGACGCCTTCGTGCCGAGATCGGCCAGCCGGCTCTTGAAGGGCTCGGCGGTCGGGCTGAAGCCCTCGCCGAGGATCAGCGCGCTCCAGGTGGCGCGGAGCGCGGCGTACGGATCGTCCTCGGCGGCGGACACCGCGCTGGGACCTGCGGACGGATCTGCGGACGCGGCGCCGGGCGTGGACAGCGCCAGCGCGCCGCCGCCCGAGGCGGTGAGCACCGCGGAGGTGGCCAGGAAGGTACGGCGGGACCAGGCAGAAGTCATGGGAGAGCTCCGGGTCGGTGACGTGTCTCCGGCGGGAACCCGGCGCGCGGAGCGCTGAGCTGATCCGGGATCCGACTGTTCTGAGCGGGCGGGCACTTTCTAGCAGCCGCCAGGCGACTCGCTCAATGACTTTGGCCGAATTGATCGTGTCGATCGCTTCTCGGGGCGTGTATGCGGCCGCTGAGTGTGCTCCGGCGCGCGCCCGTCGCACCGGGGCAAAACCACGCTCGGATCGTTTCGAGCGGATGTGATCGATATGGTTGAGCCCTGCCGGACGGCGGCCGCCCGGAGTCGGAGTCCACGCGCTTGCGTCGCCGGAACACCGTCGGGCAGGGGCCCAGCCGTCTCCGAGTCCAGGGGGATCCATGCGACTGCACGTCGATCAGCGCCACGAGCGGGTGCTCGAGCTCGTCCGCGAGCGCGGCAGCCTGCGCGTCGCCGAACTCGCCGAGGAGCTCGGCATGTCCGCCGTCACCCTGCGCCGGGACGTCGAGGCGCTGGCCGCCCAGGGTCTGGTGGAGCGGCTGCACGGCGCGGTGGTGTGGCCCGCCGGGCAGTCCCGGCCCGCCCCCGCGACCCGGCCTCCCGCCGAAGGGCTGATCGTGGGAATGGTGGTGCCGACCACCGAGTATTACTACGCGGACGTGGTGCGCGGCGCCCGGCAGACCGTCGAGGCCGCGGGCGCCCGTCTGACGATCGGCCTCTCTCGCTACCTCCCCGACGAGGACGCCGCCCAGGCCCGCCGGCTGCTGTCCACCGGCGCCGACGGGCTCCTGCTCACACCGAGCTGGGAACGCGGCTGCCCGGAGCAGGGTGAGGGGCTGTGGACGGTGGAGCAGGAGACCCCGGTCGTCCTGGTGGAACGCTCGGCGCCCCTCGGCCATCCGGCGGCGCGCCTGGACCGGGTGCGCTCGGACCACGCGCACGGGGCCGCCGAAGCGGTGGCACACCTGGCCGGGCTCGGGCACCGGGCGATCGCGCTCGCCGTGCAGGACAGCCCGACCGCTCCCCGGCTCCGGGTCGGCTACCGGGCCGCCGTCGAGGCGCTGGGGCTGACCCCGGTGTCGGCCTCGCCGCTGGACGACGCCCCGTCGCGGTCGGAGGCCGATCGTTTCGAGCGGACGCTGGAGTACCTGTGCCAGGGCGTGGCGAGCGGCAACGTGACCGCCGCGATCGTGCACAGCGACGCGGACGCGATCGTCCTCATCCCCCGGCTCCAGGCCAGGGGGGTGCGGGTGCCCGAGGACCTCGCGGTGATCGCGTACGACGACGAGGTCGCCTCACTCGCCGACCTGCCGCTCACCGCCGTGGCCCCGGACAAACACGCGGTGGGCGCCGCCGCCGCCCGGCTCCTGCTGTCCCGCCTCGGCGTCGGCCGGCCTGGCGCGACGGACGCCGCAGAGGCGGGCTCGGACACGGGAGCGGCGGGCCGGGGTTCCGGCGCCCGGCGGCACCTGGACATCCTGCCCACCCTGCGGGTCCGGGTCTCCTGCGGGGCGGCCGCCGCTGCTCCCTGACCGGCGAAGCACCGCGCCACGAGCCGTGCCCCGGGTCAACAACCCCTGCGGGCACGGCTTTTCGTATTCCCGGGGCTCGACGGTCGCCACGGGCGCGCCCATGACTCACTGGTGATCGATTCGATTGAATTGGTCATGTGCTCTTGACGGCGATCGGTTCTGCGCAAAATGATGTGTGCCGTTCACCTCATCTCCCGCAGTTCGAGGTCCCGTAGGAGTCGGCCCATGCCCCGTACCGCCCGCACGTCCCGCCTCGCCCTCGCGGCGTCCGCCGCCTCACTCGCCCTGCTCGTCACCGCCTGCGGCGGCTCGGGCTCGGACGCCTCGGGCCCCGGCGACGGCAAGCCCGTCACCCTCACCTTCTGGTCGGCCACCGCGGGCGCCAAGGAGACTGCCGACGCCTTCAACAAGACGCACACCGACGTCAAGGTGAAGTTCTCCATGGTGCCCGCAGGTCCCGAGGGCGTCACCAAACTGTCCAACGCGGTCAAGGGCGGCAACGCCCCCGACGTGGCCACCATGGACTACTCCGCCCTGCCCGAGTACGCCAGCGAGGGCAACCTGGAGGACCTCACCCCCAGCTCCGGCGACCTGGTGAAGAAGGAGTTCCCCGAAGCGGTCCAGTCCCTGGTCAACCTCGGCGGCTCCACCTGGGCGGTCCCCTTCGACGTCACGCCCATTCAGCTCTTCTACCGCAAGGACCTGTTCAAGAAGCACGGCGTCGACGTGCCGACGACCTGGGCCGCATACCGTACGGCCGCCGAGAAGATCCACGCCGGCGACCCCGACGTCACCATCACCAACTTCGGCGGCGGCGACCCCGCTCTCCTCTCCGGCCTCGCCTGGCAGGCCGGCGCCCGGTGGTACGGCACGAGCGGCGACGCCTGGAAGGTGAACATCGACGACCCGGCCTCCCGCAAGGTCGCCGCCTACTGGGACGACCTCCTCGCCGACGGCCTCGCCTCCAAGACCCCGCTCTGGGGCGAGGGCGAGAACAAGGAACGCGCCACCGGCAAGGTCGCCACCATCATCGGCGCCGCCTGGAGTGCTGGGAACTTCCCCGTCAGCTACCCCGACGCGAAAGGCAAGTGGGGCATAGCGCCCCTGCCCACCTGGGACGGCAAGGCGAGCACCGGCATGTACGGCGGAACCTCCTACATCGTGCCCAAGGGCAGCGAACACACCGAGGCCGCCGCCGAGTTCATCGAGTGGGTCACCACCGACCCGGCGGCCATGACCGCCCGCCTCAGCTCCCTCAAGGCCCCCAGCAGTGCCCTGCCCGCCAACGAGGGCATGCGCGCCGCGGCGGCGAAGGAGTTCGACAACTCCTACTTCGGGGACCAGGACGTCTACACCGTGGCCGGCGAGGCAGCCGACACCATCGTGCCCGGCTGGACCTGGGGCCCGGTCCAGCAGCAGGTCACGTCGGTGCAGATGGCCGCGGGCGGCGACCACACGAAGATGCTGAGCTCCGGTCAGGCGAAGGGCGAGAGCGCGGTCACCGACCGCGGCCTGAAGCTCGACAAGTAGCCGCGCGGCTGCCCGGGACACGCCGTGCCGGGCAGCCCCTGCCTCTCCCCGCCCACCACCCCATCCCGCCGAAGGAGCACCAGGTGGCAGCCCCACTCGCCCGGCCGGCCAAGACCCCGGCACCCCCGGCCGCGCCGCCGCCCGCCGTATCCGTCGTATCCACGGGACCGGGAAAGCCCGGCGCCCCGGGCGGCCCCGGCGCACGACGCGGACAGCGCCGGGCCGTCGCCCTGTTCACTGTCCCCTTCTTCGCGCTCTTCGCCGCCGTCACCGTCCTGCCGCTGATCTACGCGGCCTGGATGAGCCTCTACCGGGAGGAGTCCTCCGGCCTCGGATTCGGTGGAACCGAGCGCGTCTTCGCCGGGTTCGGCAACTTCACCGAAGCCCTCGGCAACGAGGCGTTCCTCCGCTCCTTCGGGAACATCGCCCTCTACTGCGCGCTCTACATCCCCGCGATGGTCGGCGGCGCGCTCATCCTGGCCCTGCTCGTCGACTCGACCATGGCCCGGGCCAGGCGCTTCTTCCAGATCGCCTACTTCCTGCCGCACGCTGTGCCCGGCCTGATCGCCTCGCTGATCTGGCTCTACCTCTACACACCGGGCCTCAGCCCCATCACCGACGCCCTCGACGCGTTCGGCGCGCACTGGAACTTCTTCGGCGAGGACGAGGCGATCTTCTCCGTCGTCAACATCTCCGCCTGGCAGTGGACCGGCTACAACATGATCATCTTCTATGCGGGTCTCCAGGCCGTTCCCCGCGAGGTCCTGGAAGCCGCGACCGTCGATGGAGCCGGGGCCCTGCGCACCGCCCTCCAGGTCAAGATCCCCATGATCCGGCCGACCGTCGTCCTGACCCTGCTGTTCACCTGTGTCGGCGCCATCCAGCTCTTCGACGCCCCCAAACTCGTCCAACTGCGCGCCAACACCATGGGCGAGGACTGGTCCCCGACCATGTTCATCTACACCGCGGCCTTCAAGGGCCACGACTACGGCCTGGCCGCCGCGAGCTCCCTGCTGCTCGCCCTCGTCGCCGGCCTGCTGTCCTTCGTCGTCACCAAGCTCGGCAACCGGTGGAAGGCCTCATGAGCACCCAGACAGCCAGCCGCGAGGCACCGACCGCAGCCACCCGGCGCGATGGGGCCGAACGCCGCACCGCACCACGGACGCCCGCACGCCGAAACCGCACCGGCGGCCTCACCTCCCGCGTAACGGTGAACGCCGTGCTCGCCGTCGTCGCCGTCTACACCCTGATGCCGCTGACCTGGCTCCTCATCGCCTCCACCAAGAGCTACCGGGACCTGTTCGCCACCAACCCGTTCAGCCTCGGCGACTTCGCGTTCCTGGCCAACCTGAACGCCCTCCTGGAATACAACGACGGCGTCTTCGTCCGCTGGATGCTCAACAGCCTCCTCTACACCGTCGTCGCCTCCCTTCTCTCCACCCTCATCTCCGTCGCCTGCGGCTACGCCTTCGACAAATACGCCTTCCGCGGCCGGGAGAAGTGGTTCGGGGTCGTCCTCGTCGGCGTCCTCATCCCCTCGACCGTCGTCCAGCTCCCGCTGTACCTGATGGCCTCCGAACTGGGCCTCGTCAACACCTACTGGGCTGTCCTGATCCCCAGCCTCGTCAACCCCTTCGGCGTCTACCTGGCCCGCGTCTTCTCCGAGGGTTACGTGCCCGGCGAGATCCTCGAAGCGGCCCGCGTCGACGGAGCCGGCGAGGTGCGGACCTTCGTGAAGGTCGCTCTGCCGATGCTCGCGCCCGGCTTCGTGACCATCTTCCTGTTCTCCTTCACCGCGAGCTGGAACAACTTCTACGGCGCGCTCATGATGCTCAACGACGACCGGCTCTACCCGGTCAACCTGGGCCTGTTCATGTGGAACCAGAACGTCTACCAGCAGCCGGAGCTCTACCCGCTGGTCATCATCGGCTCCCTCGTCGCCGTCGTCCCCCTGATCGTCGCCTTCCTCTGCCTCCAGCGCTTCTGGCGCTCGGGCCTCACCGCAGGAGCCGTCAAGTGAGCCACTCCGCCCCGCACCGGGGGACCCGCCCCCGCACCGTCCTGGCGATGAGCGGCGAGACCCGCGCGGCGATCCTGGCCCCCGAAGCGCTGGACCGGCTCGCCCGCGTCGCCGACCTCGACCCCGGCCTCCTGGTCACCGACTTCGGCGCCGACGACCCCGCCCAGCGCACCGGGCTCCACGAGGCCGAGGTCCTGTTCACCGGCTGGGGGTGCCCCCCGCTGGACCCGGCCGCCCTGAGCGCCATGCCCCGGCTGCGCGCGGTGGTCCACGCCGCCGGTTCCGTCAAACACCACATCACCCAGGACGTCTGGGACCGGGGCATCGCGGTGAGCACCGCCGCGACCGCCAACGCCTTCCCGGTGGCCGAGTACACGGTCGCCGCGATCCTCTTCGCCAACAAGGACATCCTGGAGAGCGCCCGCGTCTACCGGCAGGCACGCTCCCGGGTGAACCTCCTCGAACGCTTCCCCGGCGTCGGCAACTACCGCCGCACGGTCGGCATCGTGGGCGCCTCCCGCATCGGACGCCGCGTCGTCGAGCTGCTGCGCCCCTACGATCTGCGCGTCCTGGTCCACGACCCGTACCTCGGCGAGGCGGAGGCCCGGGTCCTCGGCGTGGAGCGGGCCGGACTCGACGCCCTGGCGGCAGAGAGCGACGTCGTCAGCATCCACGCTCCCGAACTCCCGGGAACCCGCCACCTGTTCGACGCCGGGCGCCTCGCGCTGATGCAGGACGGGGCGACCCTCGTCAACACCGCGCGCGGTTCCCTGGTGGACACCGACGCGCTGGTGAAGGAGCTGGCCACCGGCCGCCTGAACGCCGTCCTCGACCACACAGAGCCCGAGGTCCTGCCCGCCGAATCACCCCTCTACGACCTGCCGAACGTGCTGCTCACCCCGCACATCGCCGGCTCGCAGGGCGGCGAGCTCCACCGGCTCGCCGACGCCGCCGTCGACGAGCTGGAACGGTACGCGCACGGCCTGCCGTTCGCCCACGCGGTGGACCCCCGCACCCTGCACCAGCAGGCCTGAACCCGTCCCCGTACCCACCCGCGTACCTTCGGGAGACCCGCCATGTCCCGTGCCCGCCGCGTGCTCGTCGTCGGCATCGACGGAGTGCGCCTCGACACCCTGAACCGGGTGCCCACCCCGCACCTCGACACGGTCGCCGACGCGGGCTTCCTGGCCCCGGTGACGGTGACCGAGGGCACGCCCACCATGTCGGGGCCGTGCTGGGCGACCATCGTCACCGGCGTGACCGTCACCAAGCACGCCGTGTGGAGCAACGACTTCAGCGGCCACCGCCTCGGCGTCTTCCCGGACTTCGCCACCCGCCTGGCCCGCCAGGACGGCCGCCGCACCTATGTCGCGGCGGCCTGGGAACCGCTGGTCACCGTCGCCGACAGTGGGCCGATGTTCCGCCGGCCCACCCGGCTCACCCACCACGCACCGGCAGCCGACACCCCCGCCGCCTGGGAGGAGGCCGACGCCTCAACCGTGCGCGACGCGGCGGCCGTCCTCACCCACGAGGACCCCGAGGCGTCCTTCGTCTACCTCGGCGCTCCCGACGAGACGGCCCACCACCTCGGCTGCGGCGACGCGTACGAGGCATCGGTCCAGGAGGCCGACCGCCGTCTGGGCGACCTCCTCGCCGCCCTGCGCGCCCGGCCCTCGTACGACGGCGAGGCCTGGACCGTCCTCGTCGTCACCGACCACGGGCACCGGGACGAGGGCGGCCACGGCGGCGGCAGCCCGGCCGAACGCACCGCCTGGCTCGCCTGCGCGGGCCCGGACATCACCGCCGGGGCCCGCCCCGCCCGCCCGGTCCGGCACGAGGACGTCGCCGCCCAGGTGTACGCGGCCCTGGACCGTACGCCCGACTCGCACTGGACCCTCGACGGCCGCCAGGTGCCCACCGTCCCGCGCGGTGTGCTCCTCGACATGGACGGCACGCTCGTCGACACCGAGCCGCTCTGGCTGGAGGCGTCACGCGCCGTCGCGGCGGCCCACGGCCACACCCTCACCGAGGAGGACGGGGCCGCGGTCCTCGGCCGCACCTGCGCCGACACGGCCGTCCGCCTCGTACAGCTGTGCCCGGAGCCCACCACGGTCGGCGCGCTGGAGACCGAGCTGGAGGACACGTTCCTCGCCGCGGTCGAAGCGGGCGTGGAACTGCGGCCCGGGGCCCGCGCCCTGCTGGACCGGCTGGAACGGGAAGGCCCGCCCGCGGCTCTGGTGTCGGCCTCACCGCGCCGGGTGGTCGAGACGGTCCTGCGTACGTTGGGCGGCGAGGTGTTCCGTACGACGGTGGCGGACGGCGAGAGCGACCGCTCGAAGCCCTTCCCGGACCCCTATCTGAAGGCGGCCGCGCGCCTGGGGCTGCCACCCGAAGCCTGCTTGGCGGTCGAGGACAGCCCCACCGGCGTGGCCGCCGCCGAGGCGGCGGGCTGCCGGGTGCTGGCCTTCCCCTCGCAGACGCCGATCACACCGGCCCCGGGACGACGGGTACGGCCGGATCTCACGGCCCTGCTGCGGGAGTGGGAGTCGGGGGAGCGGGCCCTGACCTGACGCCGTGAAGACGCCGGGGCCGACGGGCAGCACGCCCGCCG
>NZ_JBHXJG010000149.1:0-17807 GCF_042723425.1 Streptomyces sp. NPDC058375
GCTTGAAGGCGGCCCACACGGTCTTGCCCACGACATGGTGGTCGAAGCCGAAGTCCGCGGCGAGTTCACCGACGAGGAACAGCCCGCGCCCAGAGCAACTGCTCTCGTCAGCGTGCTGAATCTCCGGCCGCCCGTCGCCGCTGTCCCGAACCTCCAGTCGTACAAGGTCGTCCGTCAGGTCGAGCCGGACGGCGAATTCCCGTCCCGGTGGGACGCCGTGGAGCAGGGCGTTGGTCGCCAGTTCCGAGGCGCAGAGCTCTATGTCGTCGATCAGGTCCGTGAGCTGCCATTCCCTGAGGACATGGACGACGAAATCGCGTGAGGCACCGACGGATGTGCGCCGTCGGGGGAAGCGCCGTAAGCGCCGTAACTGCGAAGAGGACACGGTGGTTCACCGCCTTGCTCGTGGGTCGCAACAAGGTGACCGTACTGCTATTCGTGAAAGGCGGCAAGGTACTCTTTGGGGTGTTCGACGGAGTCGCCTACCGTGTGCACCGGCAAGGTCCGTCGTCGGTGAAGGAGGAGTCCATGGGCGAGGGCGAAGTGATCAGCGCGTCCACTCACTACCTGGCCCCGACGGAGGCGGACGGAGGCGATGTCTGGAGCGCCGAAGCGGCGTCGGTGGGGCGACGGGGCACGCAGAAGATCGTGAGCGCCGGTGAAGTCGCCGCCCCGGAACGCGTGGCTGGCCTGCTCGCGGTGGAGCAGGGCGGACCTGTCGTCGCGCGGCGGCGGATCATGTATCTCGACGACGAACCGTGCGAGTTGACCGATACCTATTACCCCGTGGAGATCGCGCGGGGTACGGGGCTGGCCGGCACGGTGAAGATCAGGGGAGGGGCCGTCCGGCTGCTCGCCGAACTCGGCTACGTCGGCACCCGGGCGCAGGAGGACGTGGCAGCCCGCATGCCGTCCGAGAATGAGCGGGCGTCACTGTCGCTCAAGGCAGACGAGCCGGTACTCGAACTGACCCGGCTCACCCTGGACGCCGATGGTCGGCCGCTTCAGGTCGATGTGATGGTCATGCCTCCCCGGGGTCAGAAACTGCGGTACGAGATCAGGATCGGATGACGGTGCACGGACCGGAGACGGAAGAGGCGGACGGCCGCCCCCTGCACGAGCGGATCGCGGCCGACCTGCGGGACGACATCATGTCCGGGGACCTGGCTCCGGGTGACAGCCTGCCCTCCACCGCGCAGTTGAAGGAGCGGTTCGGCGCGGCGAACGCCACCGTTCAGAAGGCCTTGCAGCTCCTCAAGGGCGAGCACCTCGTGGTCGGCAGGGCAGGCGCGTCGGTGACCGTACGCGAACATCGGCAGCGCACCATACGGCCCGCCGCGTACATGGCGCCGTCCCCGTCGGGAGAGCCGTACCGCTGGCTGACCGAGGCGGCGAACCCCGGCACGAGCGCGCGCAGCACCCTCTTGGCCGTCACGGAGGCCTGCCCTCCGGCGGATGTCGCGGACGCGCTGGCGCTCCCACCGGGCGGCAGTGCGATCCTCCGCTACCAACTGCTGTCGATCGACGATGAGCCCGCGGAACTCGTCGCCTCCTACTACCCGCTGGATATCGCCGACGGCACCGCCATCACCGAACGCCGCCGCATTCCGGGCGGCACGCCCACGCTCCTGGCGTCGCTGGGCCACCCGCCCCGGCTCAGCGTCGACCGCGTCTCGGCCCGCGTTGCGACGCAGGAGCAGTACAGACTGCTCCGGCTCCCCGGGGACCTCCCGGTCCTGCGGACCCTGCGCGTGGTGTTCAGCGACGACGACCGGCCCATCGAGGCCACGGTGATGGTCAAGGCGGGACACCTGTACGAGGTCCAGTACGAGTTCACGCCGGAGTGACGCCCGGGCGCTCTCCCTATGGATGTCAGTGGGGGATGGCAGAGTGGCGTCGATGAAGAGGAACCGACAGGCGGGGCGGCGAGCCCGAACCACTCTCATCACGGGTACGTGCGTGATGCTGGTGCTCTGCCTGACGTACGTACTGGGCTTCGGTGAGGGTGCCAAGAGCCTGACGGACCGGGTGGCCGTGGTCAGCGCGGCACTGGGTGTCCTGACGCTGGCCCTCGCCCTTCGGCGAGGTACGGAAGCTGTTCCGGCGGAGGACAGAGCGGCCCTGACAGGGAGGCTTGCGCAGGCAGTGGCGAGCGCGGAGCTGTTGTCTCGGCGCGTCATCGGCGGCGACCGGATTCCCGTGCGCGTCTCGTTCACCTTCCGAACTTCTTCGCACGCGAGGAGCGCGACGAGGCCTCTGGTTCCGAACGGAACGCTGGACGGGCTGGTCGCGGACTACGGGGCCGTCCGACCCCGCCGCCTGGTGATCACGGGACAGCCGGGAGCTGGAAAGTCCGTGCTGGCGCGAGCGTTCGTCGCGGAGTTCAACAGGAGGCGGACGGAGGCCGAACCGGTGCCTGTGCTGCTGCCGCTCGGTGACTGGGGGCGGCAGGAGCTCTTCCGCGACTGGGTGGTCAGGCATCTCGTGCGGGACTACGGCATCACCTCCGCGCATGCGGCCCAGTTGATGGATTCGGGCCTGGTGCTCCCCGTCCTCGACGGGCTCGACGAGTTGGACGAGCCGGGTGTGCCGCTCCCGGAGTCACGAGCGCAGCAGGTGCTGGACGCGCTGACCGGCTACCAGAGCGGGCTGGAGCCGGCGCCGGTCGTGCTGACCTGTCGGACCGACCTGTACGACGTACTGGAAACATCCGGCAGGCCCATGCTGGACGCCGGCCGGGTGGAGATCGATCCGGTGGAGGCTCAGGAGGCGGTTCGCTTCCTCGCGATGCGCCAGGACGCCATCCATCGGGAGGGGGAGTGGCGTCCGGTCCTGGATGAGCTGCGTGCCCATCCGCAAGGAGTCCTGGCTCGATCGCTCTCGACGCCGTGGAGGCTGGTCGCCATGGCGACGGCTTACGAACAGGTCAACCGTCCGGGGGAGTTGCTCGGAGTCCGGACGGAGCAGGAAGTCACGGACAGGATGTTCGCCCGTTTCATCCCCGCGTCCGTACGCGCTGTTGATGATGAGGATCGGTACTCCCCTGAGAAAGTACACACTTGGTTGCATCACCTGGCGCTGGGACTGGCGTCGCAGAACGGTGGAGCAAACACGCTGGTGCTGCCGGAGTTGGCGCGGTCCCCTGGAGCCTGGCGCTCCCGGATGCTGTACGTCGTGACGGTCAGTTTCCTTACGCTGGTCTCGCTGTGGGCCTTCCTGCTGAACGGAACCCGTGGGAGCGCGGAGTGGGGCGTCTCGTTGCTTGTTGTAGCTATGGCGGTGCTGGCTCTGCTTCACCTGCGTCCTCGTGGTTACCGTTTGATCAAACGCTCAGACATGTGGTTGCCGCCATGGCGCAGCCCTCTGTGGTCGGTGGCGTCGAAGATGGCCTTTACGGGACGTAACCGCTGGGGCGTGCTGGTGTTGGCAATTCTGCCCGTCATGATCCTTTGGCGGTCCGTGGCCCCGGAGCAGCTTGGGGGAATCGGTGACTGGCCCTTGGCGTTGGCTGTGCTGCCCATGCTCACGCTGTACGTCGGCTTCCTCGCGGGGAACACTCTGGATGCCGCAGCTATCGGCCCGTCCGGCTGGCCTCGCGGGGGCGTCTTCACCGCGCTCGCCCTAGGGTGGCCTGCTGTTGTCCTTCTGGGCCTGGGTCTTCGGGCGGGCCTAGGGTTGACGGACTGTCTGCCCCTCCTGGCTGTGTTCGGTGTGCTCTACTGTGCGGTCAGCGGTGACTCGGCCATGTATCTGTGCTGGTTGCTGGTCCACTTCCGCAGAGTCCCCTTCAGGCTGAGCCGCTTCCTGGACTGGTGCCACGCGGCGGGGCTGATCCGCATCACCGGCGGTGTCTACCAGTTCCGGCACCGCGAGTTCCAGGAGTGGCTCGCGCGCCATCCCGCTCCGCTCACGCGCCCCACCGCCCCCGCGCGTGCCCCCGCCACGGCCCGCACTCCATAGCGGGGCTTCGGGTGGGCTGCTCAGCCCATCGGGCCGCCACCGGGCGCCAGCACCTCCGCGATCTCCTCGTGCAGCCCCAGCGGCAGTCGCGTCCCCCACCGTTCTGCCGCCCCGACCGCCAGCTCGCGGCTCCACTCCCAGCTGTTCGCGGCCGCCGTGCGGAGGGCCTGCGGGGTCAGCGGCCCGGTGGTCGTGGCGTACCGCTCGATGTCCGCGCCCGGCAGGTCCCTCTCCAGGGCGCGGCTCGGGGTGAGCCAGTGGGTGGTCGAGCCGCGCAGCAGGCGGCAGAGCTTCAGCTGGAGCGGGGCGATCACTGCGTGCAGCAGGTGGTGGGCGCGGGCGTGCTCGCCCCGGGTCTGCACGTGGGCCAGCATCAGGGTCCAGTTGGCCAGTTCGTCCGTGAGCTGCTGGGCGGTGGTCACCGGCTCCGGCGGGCGGAAGGCGGCCAGTTCGCGGGCGGCGGCGGTCAGGTCACCGGTGCGGTCCAGGAGCACGGCCGCTTCGGGGCGGGGGAAGTGGACCTGGCCGCGCCAGGTGGCGATCTCCGCGATGCCGGAGCCGGTGGGCTCTACGTGGAACTCGCCGCGCATCAGGTCGTCGAAGACCACGGCGAGGATGCCGTACATGTTGGTGTACGCCAGCTTCAGGGGGGCCAGTCGCTCGACGAACTCCCGCCCGTCGAAGGCTTCGACGTCCTCCTCCCGTACGTACAGGCAGGCGTCCAGGTCCGAGTGGGCGTCGGCCTCACCGAGCGTCCAGGAGCCGTACAGCAGGACGCCCTCCACGCGGGGGTCGGCCTCGGCCGTCGTGCGCAGCAGCTCGATGCGGCGGTCCAGGGGCAGGGCGTCGGCGGGCAGGGGCGTACGGGCAGGGCGAGGGCGTGCGTGCGGCATGGCGGGGCCTCCTGAGTGGCGTGGGTGCGTAGGCAGGCGAACGGGGCCCGGCGGTCGACACCGGGCTGCTTCCGGTCCCGCTGCGGGACCTCGTTCGTCGCTCAGGAAACGCCCATGCGAGGCAGCCTAGGGGCTGTCACCGTCACCCGTCGCCGTGTTTTCCGGCGTGAAGATCAACGACGTGAGCGAACGGAACGCCTCCTCCGGATCCCGGCCCTCCATCGCGTCCGCCAGGTTGCCGCTGAGCAGCAGCGTCGCGAAGCCGTGGGCCAGCGACCACGCGGCCACCCCCGCCAGCCGGTCGTCCGCGCCCCGGCCGCCCGGTGGGAGGTCCGCCACGCCCGCGCGCAACGCCTCGGTCGCCCGGGTGCGGGCGGCCAGCAGGTCCGGGTCGTCGGCGCGGTGCAGGTCCGGCTGGAACATCACCGGGAAGTGCGCGGGGTGCGTCGCCGCGAACCGTACGTACGCCACGCCCCGCTCCCGCAGATCCGGTGCCCCGGCCAGCGCGTCGGCGAACAGGGCGTACCCCTCGGCGGCCACGGCGGTCAGCAGGCCCGTGCGGTCCTTGAAGTGGTGCGCGGGCGCGGCGTGCGAGACGCCGGCCCGCCGGGCCAGGTCCCGCAGGCTCAGAGCGGCGGGACCGTTCGCGGCGATGACGTCGAGGGCGGCGTCCAGGATCACGCGCCGCAGGTCGCCGTGGTGGTAGGTGCGCTCGCGTTCACTGCTCATGCGCAGCACCCTACCCGGCATCTAGTCATTGACAAGTTCGACGGTGCCCGCGCATGCTGGAAGTCCGATCTAGTCGCTGACTAGATGCGCGATTCCCGTTCGGGAGGGTGGAGTTCATGACCGGAGAGCCGACTCGCGTGCGGCAGATGTGGCACCTCCTGGAGCCCCTGCACGCCGTCCTGTACTACGCCCCCGAAGCCTTCGAGGAGGCCGCCGCGCTGGGGTACGACACCACGGAGCGCTGGGCGAGCTATTTCGCCTGGCGTGCGGCCCCGCTGGGGGCGGCGGCCGACGCGCGGGAGGTGGTGCGGACGTTCCACAGCTTCGCCCCGGTGATGGTGGACGGACACGTTCCGGACGTCTGGGCGACCGCCGCCCCGGACGCCGTCCTCGCCGCCCGGCTGCGGGCGGTCGACCGGGCCTACCGGGCCCTGTTCGGGGACCGGGTGGAGGGTCCGGAGTTCGCGGAGGCGGCCGCGTTGGCCCGCCGCGCGGCGGAGGCGGCGGGCCCGGGGGTTCCCGGAGGCCTCGGCCCTGCCAACTCCGCCCTGCCCTGGCCCGACGCACCGCACCTGACGCTCTGGCAGGCGGCGACCGTCCTGCGCGAGCACCGGGGCGACGGGCACGTCGCCGCCCTGGTCGCGGCCGGCCTCGACCCGGTCGAGTCGCTGGTCTCCTTCGCGGCGGTCGGCGCGGCCGCCCCGGAGGTGTTCGCGAGCCGGGGGTGGGGCGCGGCGGAGTGGGGCGCGGCCCGGCGGCGGCTTCAGCAGCGCGGGCTGCTCGCGGCGGACGGCACGGCCATGGACGCGGGGCGCGAACTGCGCGCACGGTTGGAACTGCGCACCGACGAGGAGGCTGCCGCGCCGTGGCGCGCGCTGGGGGAGGCGGGGCGCGTGCGGCTGGCGGAACTGCTGGGGGAGCCGTGGCTGGAGGTCATCGGCTCGGGGCTGCTGCCCGCCGAGAACACCCTCGGGATCGGCAAGGTGTGATCCGGGCCGTCCCGGCGGCCCGGATCGCCTTGAGCTGAAGCTCAGTCATGGAACCGCGCCTTGCGGGGAAGACGCCCATGGGACGAGATCCCATGGGACAGAAGGTTCTAGGATTCTCGGCGTTCGGTTTTCTCCCTGTAGGGATGGCTTCACGTGATAGATCCCCGTACGCACGGCAGGAAGCACCGCCGTACGCACCGAGTGGCCCTGCCCGCCCTCGGCGTCCTCGTCGTGCTCGCCCTGGCGGGCTGCGACCCCGACGACCTCTCCGCCGACGGCGACGGCACGAGCGGCAGCAGCAGCGGCGGGACCAACGGCGGCGCACAGTCCGCCGATGGCTTCGGCGCCAGCCCGCTGGACAATCCGGACGGTACGAAGCCGGGCCTGGCCCCCCTCACCACCGACGCGGACCGGGCCGCCGCCCGCAAGCTCATCGAGAAGGTGGCCACGAAGGGGCGCGGCCCCAAGACCGGCTACGAGCGGGACAAGTTCGGCTACGCGTGGAAGGACGGCGTCGACGGCATCCCGCTCGCCCGCAACGGCTGCGACACCCGCAACGACTTGCTCGCCCGCGACGGCAAGGACATCGAGCACAAGGCGGGTTCCGATTGTGTCGTCATGGCGATGGCGCTCCAGGACCCCTACACCGGCGAGACCATCGACTGGCGCAAGCAGCAGGCGACCAAGGTGCAGATCGACCATGTGATGCCGCTGTCCTACGACTGGCAGATGGGCGCCGCCCGCTGGAACGAGTCCAAGCGCGAGCAGATCGCCAACGACCCTCTCAACCTCATCCCGGTGGACGGCCCGGCCAACAACGCGAAGCGGGACTCCGGCCCCGCCTCGTGGCTGCCGCCGTACAAGCCGATCCGCTGCTCGTACGCGGTGCGGTTCGCCCAGGTCTCGCTGAAGTACGAACTCCCGGTCACGACGGCCGACAAGAAGGCCATGCTCACCCAGTGCGGCGGCTGAGCGGCCGCCACCGCCACACCGGGGAGAGGCCGGGGGGGCTTTAGACCTTGCCGCCGCAGATGACGTCGTACGGCCGGCCCATCGCCATCATCAGCTGCATCGGCTCCGTGGTCGCCGCCGGGCACTCGGTCTTCTCCTTGACGAGGCCGAGGACCTTGAAGTCGTTCGCCCCGACCGAGGCGCAGGCGATCTCCTTGGCCGTCGCGGAGATGCAGTCACCCTCGACGAGCTGGCCGCCGCCGGCGCCCGCGTCGCCCGGGTGGTCACCCGTCAGGTTGCGGCCGCAGACGGTGTTGGTCGGGATGCCGCCGCCCTTCTTGCCGTCGCCGGAGCCGAAGACCCGGGAGACCTGGATGATCAGGTCCGTTCCGGCCGGGCACTGGATCGCGTTGGGCAGGAAGCTCGCGTCCTCGATCTTCAGGGCCTTGAAGGTCGCGCCCGACTCGTCGCAGTCGAAGGCCCGGTAGCCGTCCGGCTTGTTCTCCGGGTCCGGGCCTCCGCAGTCACCGATCTCCCACGAGCCGCCCTTGCCGCCCTTGCCGTCCGAGGAGGAGGACGAGGACGACTTCGACGTCGATTTCGAGGACTCGTCACCGAAGATCTTGGAGGCTCCGTAGCCCAGTCCGAGGATCACCGCGAGCACCAGCAGGCTCTGCAGACACCCGGCGCCTCTCCGGGGGCGGGTCGGTGTACTGCCGGGCCGGCTCATGGTTCTGCTCCTCGACGGGTGACGCACGGGTGACGCACGGGTGGCGCACGGGTCGCGTTCGAATCGCACACGGGGTGGAAAGTCACGGGTGGGGACGCGGCATGCGCACCTCACGGTTCCGGCCGGATCACGCCGGTCCTCAAACGTCCCCGCCCGCCTCCTTGACCAGGAAGCGGGCCCGTTCCGCGACCTCGTGCCGGACGCGTACGGGGGCGGGGGAGTCCGGTGGTGTCGTCGTTGTCAGGCGGCGAGAGGGTAGCCCGGGCCTCCCGCCGTCTCCCGAGCGCGGCGGCCCGCGTCGATATTCGCTGGTGGGAGCCGTGCTGGCTGCTTAGGGTCGCGCGTATGGAGCTGATCATCACCACCCTCGCCGAGCGCCCGGAGCTGGCCGACGCCATGGACGGGATGCCGGACACCTGGCCGGAGTTCGTGCTGGAGGACATCGTCGGCTGGGCCAACTTCGCCCGGATCGCTGTCGAGTTCCCCCAGTACGTGCTGGTCGCCACCGACCCCGAGGGCGTCGTGGTCGCCCGCGCCTACAGCGTGCCCTTCGTGCTGGACGCCCCCGGGCGCGGCCGGCTGCCCGTCGGCGGCTGGGACCGGATGCTGCTGTGGGCCTTCGCTGACCTGCGGCGCGGGCGCACGCCCGACACGGTCGGCGCGATCGAGATCACGGTGGCCACCGGCCATCAGGGCAAGGGGATATCGGGCCGGATGCTCGCCGCGATGCGCGGCAACGCGGAACGGCTCGGCCTCCGGGAGTTGGTCGCCCCGGTGCGGCCGAGCGGCAAGCACCTGAAGGCGGGCCTGCCGATGGAGGAGTACGCCCGGCTGACCCGCCCCGAGGACGGGCTGCCCGAGGACCCGTGGCTGCGGGTCCACGCCCGGGCGGGCGGCACGGTGGACTCGGTCGCCACCGTGTCGATGACGGTGAGCGGTTCGCTCGCGCAGTGGCGGGACTGGACCGGGCTGCCGTTCGACACGGACGGTCCGGTGGAGGTGCCGGGAGCGCTCGTACCCGTGCACTGCGCCCTCGCGCACGGATACGCGGTCTACGTCGAGCCCAACGTGTGGGTACGGCACCGGCTGTGACGGCGACCCCGGTGCGGCGGCGACCTTTGGTGTAACGGCGACCCCCAGTGACGGCGACCTCGGGTGCGAGGGCTGCTCCCGGGGAGTACGGCGGTCCATCGGACGGCACGGTCACGCGCGGGAGGGGGAACGACAACGGTTGGGCACAACCGGGCACAACCGGGGTCAGCCTGTCGGCGGAGGTGTATACGCTCACCCCACACGTCCGACATACGCGTCCCAGGAGCAGCACATGCACGGCTACGGCCCCATGCCGCAGCAGCCGACGACATCCCGGCCGTCCTCGGCGACGCTCACGACGGTGCGCGTGCTCCTCGTGGCGGTGACCGTGCTGAGCTGCGGCCTGCTGGGCTGGGCGGCGATGCTGCGGCTCGCGATCGTGACCCGCAGGCCGCGCGACTGGGCCCTGCTGATGGTCGTCATCGCCCTCAACATCGGGCTGTTCGCCTTCATCATGGCCACGCCGGACGACCCCGACCAGATGTCTGACGCGGCGGCGCTGTTCATGATGCTCTGGATCCTCGGCCTGCTGGCCGGGGTGATCACGTATTACCTGTACGCGGAGATACGGCACTACAACGCGCTCGGCTCCCCGCCCCCGTACACCGCCACCGCCTCCGGGCACTCCGCCCCGCCGCTCCCGTACCAACAGCACCAGCCACAGCACCCCGCCCAGCACCAGCCGCACCCACAGCCCAACCCGTACACAGCGCCGACTCCGCCGCCCACCCCCACACCCGCGCCCCAGCGCCTCGACCAGGTCCGCGCCGAGCTGGACGAGCTGAGCGACTACCTCCGCAAGGAGAGCAACGGGAACAGGGAGGGCGAAGGCCGGTGAGCGGGCGGATCATCGCCGACCGGTACGAACTGGCGACCATCCTCGGCCAGGGCGGCATGGGCCAGGTCTGGACGGCGTACGACCGGCGCCTGGACCGCCGCGTCGCCGTGAAGCTGCTGCGCCCCGACCGGGTCGCCGGGCCCACCGGCAGCGACGCCGCCGACGAACTGCGCCGCCGGTTCGTCCGCGAGTGCCGGGTCACCGCGCAGGTCGACCACCCCGGCCTGGTCACCGTCCACGACGCGGGCAGCGACGGCGACGACCTCTACCTCGTCATGCAGTACGTCGAGGGCGCCGACCTCGGCGACCACCTCGCCGAGCAGGGCCCGTACCCCTGGCCCTGGGCCGTGGCCGTCGCCGCCCAGCTCTGCGCGGTCCTCTGCGCGGTGCACGCCGTGCCGATCGTCCACCGCGACCTCAAGCCCCGGAACGTGATGGTCCGCCCCGACGGCACCGTCACCGTCCTCGACCTCGGCGTCGCCTCCGTCCTGGACACCGACACCACTCGCCTCACACACACCGGTTCGCCCATCGGATCCCCCGCCTACATGAGCCCCGAACAGGCGATGGGCGGCGCGGTCGGCCCGTACACCGACCTGTACGCCCTCGGGGTCGTCCTGCACGAACTCCTCAGCGGTGACGTGCCGTTCGCCGGGTCCACCGCGCTCGGCGTCCTGCACCGCCATCTCTACGAGGCCCCGGTCCCGGTCCGGCAGGCCCGCCCCGAGGTCCCCGCCGCACTGGAGGCCCTCGTGCTGCGGCTGCTCGCCAAGGACCCGCAGGACCGGCCCGCCTCCGCGCAGGAGGTGTACGAGGACCTCGCCCCGCTGCTGCCGAAGCACGGAACCCCCGCCGGTCCGCTCGACCCGACCCGCCCGTTCCTGCGGCCGCACGCCCCCTGGCCGGACCGGGCGACCACCCCGGCCCCCGTGCCCGCACCCGCGACCTTCGCCGCGCCGCCGCCCACCTTCGCCGCGGCGCCGTCCTCCCTCGGCGCCCCGCCGTCCTTCACCCCACCCCCGGCCGTCTTCCCGTCCCCCGCCCGGGCCACCCCCGCACGCCCCACCACCCCGCCGCCCGCCCGGCCGGACGTCGCGCGGGCCGTGGACGAGGTGAAGAAGCTGCTCGGCGAGGGCCGGATCACCCAGGCCGTGGACGTCCTCGGCGCAACGCTCCCGGCCGCCGCCGCCGAACACGGCGAGCACTCACCGGTCGTCCGCATCCTGCGCAAGCAGTACGCCGCGACGCTCATGGACGACGGGCAGTACCGCCGCGCCCTTCCCGAGCTGCGCCGCCTCGCCGAGGACCGCACCGCCGAGGCGGGCCCGGCCGACGCCCAGGCCCTCCAGTTCCGTTACGACGCGGCCCAGTGCCTCGAACAGCTCGGCGAGGCCGGGGCAGCGCTGGTCGAGTACCGCGCGGTCCTCCCGTACTACGAGAACGCCTACGGGCCGATCACCTCCGACCCCGGCCGCGCGCTCGACATCCGGCACCGCATCGGACAGCTGCTCCTGGCGGTCGGCGACCACACCGCGGGCCGGGCTCAGCTCCAGGCGCTGCTGTACGACGCCGAGCGCACCTACGGGCCGCACCACCCGCTGCCCGTGGACCTGCGCCGCCTGCTCAGCCACCAGCGGGACGTCCGCGGCGGCTGAGCGCACCTCCGGACCGCCCCCGGAGCACCCCCGCCGAGGACCACATCCCCAACTCCTACCGAATCGTTGGTCGAATCAGTGGCACAGGCCACATCCACTGCCTAACATCGATCACCGCAAGGCTTTGTGCACCGAAGCACAAACTCTCCCCGGGAGGCTCCTTTGCACCGCCGTCGTCGCACCGCGCTCACCGTCCTCGCCGCAACGCTCGTCGCCGCGCCGCTCCTTTCCGCCTGCGGCAACCAGGCCCACCCCGGTGCCGCGGCCGTCGTGGGCGGCGAGCGGATCGAGGTGTCGGCGGTCCAGGACCGGGCGGCGGAAGTCCGCACCGCCCAGGAGAGCTCCCCGCAGGCCGCCCAGCTGGTGAACAAGTCGGGCCAGCTGGGCCGCGCCAAGCTGCATGGGCTGATCTTCGGCCGGATCCTCGACCGTGCCGCCGACGACGCGGGGGTCACGGTCACCCGCAAGGAGATCCAGGAGATGCGGCAGGCCAGCCGCGCCCAGCAGGGCGGCGAGGAGCAGTTCGAGGCGATGATGCTCCAACAGCGCTGGGTCGCCCCGGACCAGATCGACGCCGACATGCGCCAGGAGGTCCAGCTCCCGAAGCTGGCCCGGGCGCTCGGCGCGGACCTGGGCACGCCCGCCGGTCAGCAGGTCGTCGGCGAGGCCCTCACCAAGGCGTCGAAGGCCCTCGACATCGACGTGAACCCGCGCTTCGGCACCTGGGACGACCAGAAGATGCAGCTCGGCAACTACACCGCGCCCTGGATCACCCAGCGCACGGAGTTCACCCCCGAGCAGCCGACGGAGGCCTGAGCCGGGCGGGCCCGGCGGCCGGAGGCAGGTCCACGGCCGGAGGTAGGTTCGCAGGGTGAACGCCGAAGCCCCCGACGCCTCCGTCGAGACCCCCGCCGACCCCGGCCGCATCGTCCTGCTCACCGCCAGCCACCGGGTCGCCCCCGGCCTGCTGTCCTGGCCGGCCTGGCGGACCCTGCACGCCGCCGACCGCGTCCTCACCGCGGACCCGGACCAGCCGCAACTGCCCTACCTCCGCGAGGCGGGCGTACGCGTCGAACACGCCACGCCCTCCGCGGACGAGCTGGTCGCGGACTGCGCGGGCGGCCGGACGGTGGTCGTCCTGACCGGCGGCGAGGGCAACGCCCCCCTCACCGACGGCCTGGCCCGCCTCGGCGGCTCCGGCCGGATGCGGATGCCGGACCTGGAACTGCTCCCCGGCTCGTACGACCTCCCCGGCGCCCGCCTCCTGGACCTCGTCCAGGTCATGGACCGGATCCGCCGCGCGTGCCCGTGGACCTCGCAGAAGACGCACGAGGGCCTCGCCAAGTACGCCATCGAGGAGGCGTACGAACTGGTCGAGGCGATCGAGGACGGCGACCGCGACGAACTCCGCGAGGAGCTGGGCGACGTCCTGCTCCAGGTCGTTTTCCACGCGCGCATCGCCGAGGAGGATCCCGAGGAGCCCTTCGCCATCGACGACGTCGCGGGCGGCCTCGTCGAGAAGCTGATCCACCGCCACCCGCACGTCTTCGGCGACGAGACCGCCGAGACCCCGGAGGACGTCCACGCGCACTGGCTGCGCACCAAGGCGATCGAGAAGCAGCGCACGTCGGTCACCGAGGGCGTCCCCCTCGGCCAGCCCGGCCTGGCCCTCGCCGCGAAGCTCGGCAGCCGGGTCCGTACGGCCGGCCTCGACGTCCCTCTCCCGACCGCCGATCCCACCGGCGACTCCATCGGCTACGACCTCCTCGCCCTGGCTGTAGAAGCCGAGGCGAACGGCACCGACCCGGAAGACGCCCTGCGCGCGGCGGCCCGGGCGTACAGGGACGCGATCCTGGCGGTGGAGGGCGGGGTACCAGGCGCCCGGTAAAGGACCCTAATGAGGGGAGTGATCTACCGGACAGTCCTGATTGACGTTTCCGGTGTGAACTCGACCGGCAGGGTACGCAGGCCCCGCATGATCAGGCCGCCGCGCCACCGCAGATCGGCCGCGTCCACCGCGAGTCGCAGGTCCGGCAGGCGGCGGAACAGCGTCTCCAGAGCCGTACGTCCCTCCAGCCGTGCGAGGGGTGCACCGAGGCAGTAGTGGATGCCGTGTCCGTATCCCAGGTGCTGGTTGTCCCGGCGGGTGAGGTCGAGGGTGTCGGGGCTCTTGAACCTCTCGGGATCGCGGTCCGCCGCCGCTAGTACCACGAGGACCGGGTCGCCCTTCCGGATCGGCTGCCCCCCGATTTCGAGCCCCTCGGTGGCGTACCGCCACGTTGCCATCTCCACCGGGCCGTCGAAACGCAGCAGTTCCTCGACGGCGCTGTCGATGAGAGAGCCGTTGCCCTGCTCTACCGCACTCTGGAAAACGGATCGTTGAACGGGGTTGCGGAAGAATGCGTGGGCGCTGTTACCGATCAGGTTGATGGTCGTTTCGAAACCTGCGAAAAGGATCACGAAGGCCATGGCAGCGGCCTCGTTCTCGGTGAGGTGCTCGCCGTGGTCACTCGCCCGGATCAGGTCTGAAATCAGGTCGTCGCCGGGGTCCGCACGCTTCTTGTGAATCAGCTCGGACAGGTAGGCGCGGATCTTCTTCACGGAGCGGGCGACGCCGCCGCGTGGTCCGCCGCCGTGCCGGATCATCATCCCGGCCCAGTCACGGAAATCGTCCTGGTCCTCGCGGGGGACACCGAGCAGGTCGCAGATCGCGTAGATGGGGAGCGGGAAGGCGAATTCATGGATGAGGTCGGCTTTCCCGTTCTCCGCAAAGGCGTCGATGAGGCTGTTCGCCAGATCTTGGACCCGCGGGGCGAAGAGCGCGGTCCGGCGCGGGGTGAACGCCTTGGACACGAGTCGGCGCAGCCTGGTGTGGTCCGGCGGGTCGATGTTGAGCAGGTGCGTCATGAGGCCCGCACTGCGCTCCCCCGGGATACCGGTCTTGGCGCGGCCCTGGGCGTCATCAGCGTGATACTCGGGGTTCTTGGAGAGCCGTGCGTCGGCGAGCGCCTGCCGCGCGTCGGCGTAGCGGGTCACGAGCCACGCTTCCACACCGGACGGCAATTCCGTCCGGTGTACAGGCGCGTGCTCCCGCAGCCAGCCGTAGGCGGGATACGGATCGGTCGCGAACTCCCAGGAGAAGAGTTCCGGAGTCGGGATGTCGTTCACCTGGCGACGGTATCGGGCGCTTGTACGGGGAGGGCCCACTGGTATGGGTCTGGAGCGAGACCATGCACGACGGTTACGTGGCCTACCGGAAGACGAGCAGGGGCAACGGCAAGAACACGACCCTGCGCTGTGAGGACGGCACCCCGGTGCATGGCGACTCGCTGAGGATCGGCGTTCTGCGTACCCCCTGCTGTAGTGGGATGTACGCCGGTGCAGCGGGCTCATCATGCGCAGGCCGCGCAGCCCTCCGGTCGAGTTCGCACCGGGAAGCCGTTCCGAAAAAAGTGACACGCTGTCAACTCTGTGACTTTCACGTGATCTGCGCTGCATCGACTTGTGACACACGTTCGAGTCCCGCTAGGTTCACGGTTCGACGCGTCGGTCGCACGTTGCTCACGCGTCACTTGTGCGCCGCCGCAGGCATGGAATCCGCACGGAACCCCGCTGCGCGACGCTCAGGTCACTCGCTTGTCAGTCGCACGGAAGGCATACCCATGGGCTCCGCGAACGGCAGACACCGCCGCCCTCGCCAGGCACCCGCCATCGTCGTCGCCGCAGGCGTGACGGGATCGGCCATCGCCATCCCGCTGCTCGGCGCGACCGGCGCACACGCCGCCGAGGCCTCCACCTGGGACCGGGTCGCGGAGTGCGAGAGCGGCGGCATGTGGAGCGCCGACCTCGGCAACGGCTACTACGGCGGGCTCCAGTTCTCGCAGGAGACCTGGTCGGCGTACGGCGGCACGGCGTTCGCGCCCCGCGCCGACCTCGCCAGCCGCTCGCAGCAGATCTCCGTCGCCGAGAAGGTCCTGGACGACCAGGGCCCCAAGGCGTGGCCCAGCTGCGCGGTGATCTCCGGCCTCGCGGTGGACGGCAGCCTGCCCGGCGTCGACCCGGGCACCTCGCCGTCCCCCGACCCGTCCGCCGATCCGTCGGCAGACCCCTCGGCTGACCCGACCGACGAGGCGGACGCACCTGACGAGGCGGATGAATCCGGCAAGTCCGGTGAAGCCGACGAGTCCGGCAAGGGTGAGAAGAGTGATACGGAGGGCAAGGACGGCAAGGGCGACAAGAGCGGCACGGGGAAGGGGAGCGGGACTCCCGGCCCCGGCTCCTCGGTGACGCCCTCCGCCCCGCCGGCCTCCGACGCCCCCGACGTCACGGGCCCCTCCACCGCCCCCGACGCCTCGACCGGCACGGGAGGCAAGCACCGCGGCTCCCCTGCGCCCGACGAGGCCGACACGGACCGGCAGGACGGTCCCCGCGGGTCCGGCCGGCACGCCTCGCGCGGCGACGGCGACGCACGGGACGGCGGCGCGGCGAACGCCGACGCGTACGAGGTGCAGCCCGGCGACAACCTCTGGGCGATCGCCGACGCCCAGGAGCTTCCCCAGGGCTGGACCGGCCTGTACGAGGCCAACAAGGACCTCCTGGGCTCCGACCCGGACCTGATCCTGCCCGGCCAGAGCCTGGATCTGGTTCTGGACCGGAGTGCGGACCAGGCCGCGTCGGAGAGCGACGAGGAGCCCGCCGGGGCGCCCGCCGGCAACTGATCCAATTCGGGAAAAAGCCCCGAAAACAGAGGCAGTTAAGAGACCTATGTCCACTTTGCGTAAGTGAGACATGGGTCTCTTTGCTTCAACTCACGCGCCTCTTCCGGCTCATCCGCACGCATCACCCCCGACCTGCGGAAACGGCCCCCCGACCGCCGCGAGTTCGGGTTGATTGCCCCCTATGTCCGTCTTTGAATGTCGGGGTTGCCTGTGTTTACGGTCTAAGCCGCTCGCACCGCGGGCCCCGTCGACCGTCACGCCGAATCCTGCCGTCGGTCGAAGGGAACAGACGCGTAAGCGCCGTAGGCAGGAGCGGGGGAACCAGGTAAGCCGCCGGGTCCGCACGGCCCCCTCAGGGGGAACGTACGGGACCGGCTTGGGGTGAAGTCGTGCGCGAGGTCGCGCGACCGGGCAACTCATCAGCCCGAACCCGACAGCTCACCTCGTAGGCGTCGGTGAGGAGATTCGTTCCATGCTGCTGAACAGCAAGGGCAAGCACCGCCGCCCGTCCAAGGCCACCCGTATCGCCACCCTCGCGGGTGTCGCCGGTGCCGCCGTCGCCGTCCCGCTGATGGGCGCGACCAACGCTTCCGCCGCCTCCGTCGAGACCTGGGACGCCGTCGCCCAGTGCGAGTCGGGCGGCAACTGGTCCATCAACACCGGCAACGGCTACTACGGCGGACTGCAGTTCTCGCAGTCCAGCTGGGCCGCCGCCGGTGGTACGCAGTACGCCTCGCGTGCCGACCTGGCCTCCAAGGACCAGCAGATCGCCACCGCCGAGAAGCTCCTCGACCTGCAGGGCCCGGGCGCCTGGGCCTGCGCCGGCGCCGGCGGCCTCACCAACGACGGTGTGGACCCGGGCGTGAACCCCGGCGGCTCCGGCCAGTCCGAGAGCAAGCCCGAGCAGGCGCAGCCCGAGCGCCAGGCCGAGCAGCCCACCACGCGCAGCGAGCAGCGCGAGGCCCCCAAGGCCGAGAGCAAGAAGACCGTCACCACCCCGACCGGCGAGAAGGTCCAGAAGGGCGACGGCGAGTACAAGGTCAAGGCCGGCGACACCCTGAGCAAGATCGCCGACAAGGAAGGTGTCAAGGGCGGCTGGAGCAAGGTCTTCAAGCTGAACGACGACATCGTCAAGGACGCGGACCTGATCTTCCCGGGTCAGCAGCTCCACCTGAAGTAATCGCCGTCTCTCCTCCCCGGAGGGGAAGCGTCCGGCGGCACTTCCCCTCGCACGGCTTCCCGGCCCTGTCTC